>CAYHRM010000021.1:0-14535 GCA_964359035.1 uncultured Planctomycetales bacterium | reverse complement strand
GTGGCGAGCCTTGGACTCGAGCAGCATCTCAAAAATTCGAGCGGGCATGGCTGCCCCTAAATAATGTCTCGGCAGAGCGAGAATTTTTGCCGAAGCGAAGATTTTCCTCGCAGGGGAAAATCAAGCGGTGCGGCGAGAGACAAGGCTCGACAGGACCCGCTAAATGATAATATCTTGTAACAAATTACCTATCCTATTGCTATTCTTAAGTTTTTATCTTTGAAATCATTTGCCTGGAGACTGCAGGTATGATACTATATTTGCTTAAAGAGAGCGAGATTAAGGGAAGGAGATAATATGGATTGGAAGGTTTTTATGGCTACGTTTGGGGCGGTATTTTTTGCAGAATTGGCGGATAAGACTCAACTGGTGGGTATTGGCATGGCCGCTAAGACCGGTAAACCAATATCCGTATGGCTGGGGTCAGTGGGAGCTTATATTATTGTCACTGTGATTTCAGTTTTTCTTGGGTCAATAATGTCTAAATTTATTCGGCCGGAGATGATTCGCTATGTTGGCGCTTCTTTATTCATTTGTATCGGAGCCTTGATGTTACTTAAGGTAATCTAAAACAAAATGTTTTTTACTAGAGAGTATTTATATGATTTAGTAAGCGGAAAGATAAAGGTCCCTCAGGCGGTGTTTTTAAGAGGTTGTTTAATTATTCTTTCGCTGGTTTATGGCGCGGCGGTTGTTATTTTGGCTGGTTTTTATCGCTTAAGACGCATGCGGCTGGGCGCTAAAGTAATTAGTGTCGGTAATATTACTTTGGGAGGCACGGGTAAAACTACTCTGGTTGAATATCTATCAGAAAAATTAAGTTTAGCAGGGCATAAAGTAGCAGTGTTAAGCCGAGGCTATAAACGAAATTCTAAGCGTTTAGGTTCTTCGGGCATGGGCGATGAGCCGGCGATGCTTCAGCATAAGCTTCCGTTGGTGCGGGTGGTTGTTGATAAAAATAGAATAAAGGCAGCGCAATTGGCCATTCGGGATTATGCTTCGGATACATTGATACTTGATGATGGTTTGCAGCAATGGAAGATATTTAAAGATTTAGAGATAGTGACACTTGATGCTGAGCATCCTTTTGGTAATTATCGTATGCTTCCCGCAGGTTTTTTGCGTGAGCCTTTGTCTGCCTTAAAGCGTGCGGATATTTTTGTATTAACGCAAGTTTCTTTTGGGCAGGATATGAGTGGCTTAACGGCTAAATTGAAACGCATAAATTCTCGGGCTTTAATCGTAGAGTCAAGGCATGAGCCTTTGGGGGCTAGTTGGATTGATCAAGCGGATCAGCTTTTAGACCTGGAGTTTCTTAAAGGCAAGTCAGTGGCCATCTTCTCTGGTATTGGTAATCCTGAAGGGTTCCAGAATTGTGTTTGTGGGTTAGGAATCAAGGTGGCCAAGTATTTTAGATTTTCAGACCACCATGATTACACGCAGGCAGACATTTTGCGTATTACTAGAGAGGCTAGGGAAAATAATCTCGAGGCGATTATTACCACGTCTAAGGATGCGGTTAAGATTAGGGAATTAAAAGTTAAGGGGACAAAGATATTGGTTTTGGAGATCAAACTAAACATAACTAAAAATGAAGCAGAATTTAATCGCAGATTACTTAAGTTGTATTCTTTTTAGGGGGGTAAGTTTTTTTACATTTTTCCTACCCTTAAATTTCAGCCTTTTCTTAGGTAGGAGGCTGGGGGATTTAATTTATTTATTTGACCGACGGCATCGGGCGCAGGCTTACGCAAATATTAAAAAGACTGTTTCCGATAATCTAGATTGCGCTTCTAGCGCTAAGATTGCGCGTAAAAGTTATCAGGCTTTTGGCCAGAATTTGATTGAGATCTCTATTCTTCCGCGAATTAATAAGCAGTATTTGCACAAATATGTCCAGATTGAAAATAAAAATTATATCTCGGAAGCTTTTAATCGAGGTAAAGGTGTAATTTTTCTTATCGTGCATGAGGGTAATTGGGAGCTTTCAAATATTATTTGTGCGAATTTAGGTTTTCCATTTATTTTATTTGTGCGCGATCAAGGTTTCCCCAGGTTAAATGCCCTACTTAATGCTTATCGGCTTAAGCAGGGGGCAAAAATTATTCATAAAAGCACTGGGGTGAGGCAATTAATTGAGGTGCTTAAGAGTAACCAGTCAATTGGGATGACGATTGACCAGGGGGGTAAACATGGGCAGCTGGTGAATTTTTTCGGCAAAGAAGCTTCGATGTCTACGGGTGCAGTTAAATTGGCTTTAAAATATGATTGCGCGATAATTCCTGTTTTTTATACGCGAGTCAAAGGACCTTATACTAAAGTAATTTTGGATCAGGTTTTTACGGTCACCCATTCCGTGGATCCTCAAAATGACCTAAAGCAGAATTTGCAAAGGTTGATTAATATTTATGAAAAATATATTCGTCAATATCCGCATGAATATCTCTGGACTTATAAAATATATAAATATGGCAGAGAAAGAGAGGTTTTAATTCTTTCTGATGCTAAAACCGGGCATTTGCGCCAGTCTGAAGGGGTAGCTAAGTTAATTGGCCAACAGCTAGCTGCTCGGGGTATAAAAACTCATTTATCCGTACAGGAGATAAAATTTCGCTGGCCTCAATTTGGATTTATATTGAGCGGGTGGTCGAGGTTTAGTGGTAAATATCAGGGGCAGGGCGCGGGTATGCGTTATTTGCGTTATGTTTTAACTCGAGAAAATTGGCAGAGCTTAATGAGTTCTAAACCGGATATTATTATTTCCGCCGGAGGTGCAATCAGCGCGGTTAATTATCTTTTGGCTAAAGAAAATCAGGCTAAATCTGTAGTGTTGATGCGTCCGGCTAATTTAAGTTTAAAAAAGTTTAATTTAGTGATTATCCCTCAGCATGATCGGCCAGTTCAAAGAGGGAATGTCGTGATTACTGAGGGGGCGCTTAATTTAATTGATCCGGATTATTTAACTCAAAAGGCTAAAAGGCTAGAGCAGCCGGGGCTGCTAAAAGGTCCATTGCGAAATCCTTGCATCGGAGTATTAATTGGCGGTAATAGTAAAGGGTTTTCTTTAGAGGTTAAGTTAATATTAGATTTGGTTAAAGAAATTAAAAAATCGGCTGAAGAATTAAATGCGGATGTTTTGGTTACTACCTCTCGCCGTAGTTCTTGTGAAGTTGAGGATGTAGTCAAAAGTGGATTTACCAATTATGCACGTTGTAAGCTTTTAATTATTGCGCGTGAAAATAATAATCCGGATGTCGTAGGTGGGATACTTGGTTTAAGTAGTGTTGTTATCAGTTCCCCAGAAAGTATCTCCATGATCTCTGAGGCAGTTTGTGCAAAAAAATACGTTGTCGTTTTTAACGCTCTCCAGCTTGGCGCCAAGCATCAGCGTTTTCTTAAAAATTATCAGGCCAAAAAATATATATATTTAGAACAGATGGATAATTTATCTTTATCGATAAATCAACTATTGCGAAATCAGCCAGAAGTTAACTTTCCAAAAGATAATTTAAAAGTTATAGAAGGGTTAAATAAAATACTATGAAAATACTGCAAATATTACCTGAACTAAATGTCGGAGGAGTAGAGACCGGCACCTTGGATCTTTCTTGGCATTTGGTACGTCTGGGGCATAAGTCGGTCGTAGTTTCTGCCGGCGGAGCTTTGGTCAAAGAGCTGGAGGCCGGCGGTGCTAAGCATTACGTTTTGGCAGTAAATAAAAAATCTATAATTTCGATGTTTAAATCAGTTTCTAAGTTGGTGGAAATAATTAAAAAAGAAGAAATTGATATTGTGCATGCCCGCTCCAGGGTGCCTGCCTGGATTGCTTATTTTGCTTGTCGTCAAACCCGGGCAATATTAGTAACTACTTGTCATGGATATTACAAAAAACATTTTTTTAGTATTGTTATGGGTTGGGCAAAAAGAGTGATTGTGATCAGTAACGTGATTGCCAGGCATATGATTGAGGATTTTTCTGTGCCGCATGAACGTATTAAACTTGTGCCGCGGAGTGTAGATTTGGGAAAATTTAAATACCGGGATCCTAAAAATAAAAGAAAAGAGGATTTTAATGTCGGAATTATTGGCAGGATTACTCCTTTAAAGGGGCATTTGCATTTCATTAAAGCAATGGCACGTATTTATAGATTAGTTCCTCGTTTAAAGATTTGGATTGTAGGAGATGCTCCGGCTTCTAAGGAGGCGTATAAGGAAGAATTGCAGATTTTAGTGCGTAGGCTTGGGCTCTGGCATTGCACGGAGTTTCTGGGTACACAGCGGGATATTCCTGGAATATTAGAAAATTTGGATTTGGTGGTTTTAGCTACGACTACTCATGAAGCCTTTGGGCGGGTAGTGGTTGAGGCGCAAGCTGCGGGTGTTCCGGTGGTAGCGACTAAAGTAGGAGGAGTAATTGATATTATTGAGGATGGTAAGAATGGCCTCCTAGTGCCTCCGGCGGATGCTAAAAGTATGGCCGAGGCGGTTATGCGCATCTTTAAGGATACGCAATTTGCCCGGGAATTAGCCGAAAATGCTTATGCTAAGGTTAAAGAAAAATATAATGTGGAGTTGATGGTTAAAAATACCTTAGATGTTTACCGTGAAGTTTTAAATAATTTTAAGATTTTGGTTATTAAGCTTAGCTCTCTGGGGGATGTCATTCTTTCTACGGCCGCACTCAGAGCAATCCGGGAAAAATTTCCGCAAGGCTCACAAGGTAATTACAAAATAAGTTTTCTTGTTGGTGAGGAGTCTAAGGATATTCTTTTGAGAAGCCCTTATATTGATGAGTTGTTGGTTTGTGATTTAAAAAATAAAGATAAGGGGCTAGCGGGTTTATGGGGTATTGGCCGTATTTTAAGGAGAAAGAATTTTGATTTGGTTATTGACCTGCAGAATAGCCGTGCCAGCCATATTTTGGCTTATTTGAGCGGTTGCATCCATCGTTATGGTTATAATAATAAAAAGTTTTCCTTTTTACTTAATCATACTATTTGTGATCAAAAATCTCCGCTGGATCCGGTAACTCACCAATTTAGGATCTTAAAGATGCTGGGAATTGACCTTTTGAATAATGCTTTGGAGCTTTGGCCATCAAGCGAGGATCAAAAAGCGGTGGATGAGTTGCTTAATGCCCAGTGGTTAAGCCAGGCGCAAAAGGTGGTGGGAATCAATATCAGCGCATCTCAGAGGTGGAGTACTAAACTCTGGCCGTTGGAATATTTGATTTGTCTATGTGAGGAGTTGGGGTTAAAAGATATCCGCGTAATTATTACCGGAACACAGCTTGATCAAGCGTTGGCGGACAAATTGATTAATTCCTTAAAAAACACCAAAGTGATTAATGCTTGTGGTAAAACTAATATTAATGAATTAGCCGTATTAATTAAAAAATGTCAGGTGTTTATTTCCGCGGATTCTTCGCCTTTGCATATCGCTTCTGCGGTGGGCACTCCGTTTATTGCTTTATTCGGGCCGACTGATGCGCGCCGGCATCTTCCGCCGGGAAAAAACTATATGGTGATTAATAAAAATTTACATTGTAGCCCTTGTTATAAAACTAAATGTCGGAGTAAGAGCTGTATGGTGCAGATTAGCCCTGCGGAGGTGTTTGCAGCGGTAATGAAGCTATTGAAATGAGTTAGAGGATAATGAAGATACTTTTTATTGCTAATCATCTTAATGTAGGGGGGATATCCAGCTACCTGTTTACTTTGGGCAGCGGGTTAAAACAAAAAGGCCATCAAGTCTATCTGGCTTCCGGCGGAGGAGAATTAGAGGATAAATTTTCTCAAGCCGGGATAGTGCTTTTAAAAGTGCCCTTAAAAACAAAAAGTGAAATTAGCCCAAAGATATTTTTTAGTTTTTTAAAGCTAAAAAAAGCGGTTAGAGAATTTAAAATCGATTTAATTCATTCGCATAGCCGTACGACACAGGTTTTAGGGGATTTATTGGGCCGGACTTTAGCTAAACCGCATATTTTTACCTGTCATGGTTTTTTTAAGCCTAGGATATCGCGCCGGATTTTTGGTGGTTGGGGCCAAAAAGTAATTGCGATTAGCCAGCAGGTAAAGGAGCATTTAATTATTGATTTTAAGCTAGATGAATCTAAGGTTAGCATAATTAATAATGGCATAGATACCAAAAATTTTGGTGATTTCTCAGTTAGGGATAAGATGCGTCAGGAGTTAGCCGGTCAGGCTGATTTCTTGGTGGGTATTGTTGCGCGTTTATCTGATGTTAAAGGCCATATTTATCTTATTCAGGCGATGCCGGAAGTTATAAAGAATTTTCCCGGTACGAAGTTGTTAATTATCGGCCAGGGTAAGACCAAGGATGTGCTGATTAAAGAAACCCGGAGTTTGGGGCTAGAAAATAGTATCTTATTTATTTCGGAGGTTAAAAATACTAAAGATATTCTTGCGGCGATAGATATTTTTGTGATGCCTTCGTTGCAGGAAGGTTTAGGGTTAGCTTTGATGGAGGCAATGGCGCAGGGGGTTGCCGTAGTCGGTTCAGCTGTAGGCGGAATCAAAACCTTGATTCAGGATAAAACTAATGGTTTATTAGTTGCGCCGGCGAATGCCTCAGCCTTGGCACAGGCCATTATTACCTTACTTAAGGATTCTTCGCTGCGCCGTAATTTAGGCGCTCGGGCGCGAGAATTTATTATGGCTAATTTTTCCAAAGAAGAAATGGTAGATAAAACTGAAATTATTTATCAGCAATCTTTTTTAGGTAAAATAAAATAGGAGCAAAAGGTGAGCGAAAAATTAATGGCCAAACGTATTCTTATTTTTAACGTTAATTGGCTCGGGGATGTTTTATTTTCTAGCGCCACGATTAGGAATATCCGTAGAAATTATCCGGATAGTTATATTGCCTGCGTAATTCCCAGTCGCTGTTATCCCATATTAAAAGATAATCCACATTTAGATGAAGTGATTATTTTTGACGATCATGACAGGCATCGGGGAATGTTTGAGAAACTTAATTTTGTTAGCCTGCTTAGGAAAAAAAAGTTTGATGCGGTGTTTTTGTTGCATCGATCATTTAGCCGCGCGCTTATCTGTCGGCTGGCCGGAATTAAACAAAGGATTGGCCATTATACTAAGAAGCGTGCATTTCTTTTGACCAAGAAAATAATTCCTCCTAAAAAAGATTCTTTGCATCGCATAGATTATTATCTAGATGTGATTGAAAAAGCGGGCCTGCGTGTTGAGGATAGGTATTTGGATTTTTTTACCTCTTTAGCTGATGATGAACAGGTGGATATTTTTTTTAAAAAGAACTTACTTAAAGCTAATGATTTTGTGGTGGCCATCAATCCCGGAGGGAATTGGATGCCTAAGCGTTGGCCGCTAGATTATTGGGCGCAATTAGGAGATAAATTAATCAGCGAAACTAACGCCAAAGTAATTATTACTGGCAGCATCTCGGATTTATTATTGGCGAGCCAAATTAAGGACGCGATGAAGCAGACCCCATTAATTGCCTGTGGGGTTTTCAATATCAAACAGTTTGGTTCGTTAGTTAAGAGGGCAAAGTTATTTATTAGTTCTGACACTGGGCCTTTGCATATTGCTAATGCTGTGGGGGCTAAAAAGATCATTGCTATTTTTGGCCCGACAGCTCAAATTGTTACCGGGCCGTATCCGTCAGTTAATGTGGTTGTGTTGCAAAAAGATATCGGTTGCTTGATACCTTGTTATAAAGTTCATTGTCCGAATAATCGCTGTATGCAGGCGGTTACCCCGGATGATGTTTTAACACAAGTAAAAAAGATATTTTAAAGATGAAAATTCTTTTTATTACCTTAAGTAATATCGGAGACTGTATTTTAACCCTGCCGGTTTTGGATTCTTTGCGCCAGAAATATCCGCACTCTTTGATTACCTGTCTAGTGCCACCGCGGCCTCGAGAAATTTTTATGAATAATCCGGTAGTCAAAAATGTTGTTATTTTTGATAAGTATGCAAAACTAAGCGATAAGATAAAATTGTTTTTTGCTTTAAGTAAAGAAAATTTTGACATGGTGGTAGATTTACGCAACAGTTTTTTTGGCGCTTTTTTACCTACGAAAAAAAATGGTTTGTTTTCCACTCTCTTGCGCCGGATTCCCGTCAAGATTAAGCACATGAAGGAAAGGCATCTTTTTTGGGCCAATTTATTTGATTATTCTAAAAAAAATATAGAATATCAGTCATTAAATATTACTTTGCCGGATACTAATTATATTAATGGTATTTTAAGCAAGGAAAATTTAGCCGATAGCGCTAAATTGGTTGTGATTGCACCTGGCTCTCGGAGTCAGATTAAGTGTTGGGATAAGCAAAATTTTAGTCAGCTTTGCAGCCAGTTAGTTAAAATGGGCTATCAGATTGTTTTAGTCGGTGATTCAGCTGATCAGCCGATATGTAATTACCTTAGCCAGGCTAAGGAAGAAAAAATTATTAATCTTTGTGCTAGGACTAACCTTCGTCAATTAGCAGCTTTACTTAAAAAAGCACAATTTTTAATTACTAATGATAGCGCAGTCATGCATCTGGCTAGCTATTTGAATGTACCGGTAGTGGCTATCTTCGGGCCTACTGATGAAAAAAAATATGGGCCTTGGTCAAAAGAAAGTATTGTAATAAAAAAGGATGTTTTCTGTCGGCCTTGTGAGAAAGCTCAGTGTCGTTATGGTAGTTTAAAATGTTTAACGGCGATTAAGCCGCTTGATGTGCTTAATCAGATTAAATCTATGTTTACCGATCAGGCCAGAAGAGCTGCTGGAGATATTGATCCGCAGTATCGCAGGATTTTGATTGTGCGTACTGACCGCTTAGGGGATGTGCTTTTATCTACGCCGGTAATTAAAGCTTTAAGGCGGGAATTTCCTCAAAGCTATATTTCGATGCTGGTTTCTTCTTATACTAAAGATGTGTTAGATGGTAATCCGGCTTTAGATGAAATAATAACTTTTGATAAAGATGTAAAAAATAAGGGTTGGTTGGCTACGTTTAAGTTCGCTAAGGTTTTAAAGAAAAAGAAATTTGATTTGGCTATAGTTTTACACCCGACTACTCGGTTGCATTTATTAACTTTTCTGGCGAGGATACCTAAACGCTTAGGGTATAATCGTAAGTGTGGATTTTTGCTCACGGATAGGATTAAACATGCTAAGCAGTGTGGGCAAAAACATGAATCGGAGTATGCTTTAGATTTAGTAAGATACCTGGGGATCCAACCGCAAGATAAAAATTTATTTATGCCGATCAAGCAAGAATCTGAAAAATGGGTGGAGGCTTTATTTAGCCAGGAGGGGATCAAGGATAGCGATAGGTTATTGTTAATTCATCCGACGGCGAGCTGTCGTTCTAGGATTTGGCCCGGGGAAAGATTTGCTGAGGTTGCGGATAAACTTGCTCAGAAATATGGCTTTAAGGTCATTATCGTTTCTGGGCCAAAAGATAGCCAAAAGGTTCAGCAGGTGATTAAAAATATGCATATAAAAGCGCTGAACCTGGCGGGAAAGACCTCGATTAGTCAGTTGGCCAGTTTATTAAAAAGATGCCAGTTGTTTATTTCTACGGATTCTGGGCCGATGCATGTTGCCTCAGCTTTAGGTGTGCCGGTGATTACGATTTTTGGGCGTAGCCAAGCGGGGTTGAGCCCGCAACGTTGGGGCCCATTAGGAGAAAAGAATAGGGTTTTGTATAAAACTGTGGGTTGCGCGGTTTGTTTGGCGCACAATTGCCAAAAAGATTTTGCTTGCCTTAAGGCTACTACTGTTGAGGATGTCCTTTTAGCCGTTGAATCAATTTTAAAAGTTAAGTAGATTTTACATGGATGCTTTGACTTGGTTTTCGCATGGTCGCTAACATTAGTATCTTTGCGAGAAACAAGAGAAGGCGGAAGCTAATTATATTGTATAAATATCTATTTGATTTCAAGTTAAATTGTGCTAAAATCATTGAGCTTTTGGCATTAAATATCAATAGCTTAATCTCCTGAGCGAAGCGAAGGATCTATCTCATGCTTAACTTAAAGAAAATAAAAAGGTATTCGATTAAAGCACGTTTGAGTAAGGTGAATAAGGGTGATTTTGCGCTTAAACCGGCTAAAACTAAAAGTTTTTCTGCTTTCTTAGATTCCTTGCCGAATATTTTAAAAGCAAAGGATTTACGCGCAGTTTCTTCGGATATAGTTTTGGCGCGCCAGAAAAATAAAGGGGTAATTTTTATGGCCGGAGCCCACGTGATTAAATGCGGGCTTAACCCGGTATTAATTGAGCTGTTAGAAAGAAAAGTTATTACTTGTATTTGTTTAAACGGCGCTGGAATTATTCATGATTTTGAGATTGCTTACCAGGGGAAAACCTCTGAAGATGTTGCGGCTAATCTTAAAGACGGTAAATTTGGCATGGGTAAGGAGACGGCGGATTTTATAAACTCTGCCGTTACGGAAGGCGTAAAAGCGGGTTTTGGTTTAGGTTATGCGGTGGCGAATAAGCTGGCCACGGCTGGACTGGCGCATAGAAATTTAAGCCTGATCTATAATGCATATAAAAACAAGATTCCGGTTTGTGTTTTTGTGGGAATCGGTACGGATATAATTCATCAGCATCCTTCGTTTGATGTTGCTTCTACCGGTGTGGGTTCATTAAGGGATTTTCATATTTTAGTAGAAAGCATTCGTTCTCTAAACCAGGGAGGAGTGGTTCTAAATTTTGGTTCAGCCGTGTTATTGCCGGAGGTATTTTTAAAGGCTTTAAATCTTGCCCGTAATTTAGGAAACAAGGTTAAAGATTTTACTTCTGCAAATTTTGATATGATTTATCAGTATCGAGCGGCGCAAAATGTAGTCAGCCGGCCGACTGCTTCTGGTGGTAAGGGTTATTATATTATCGGGCATCATGAGATTATGCTTCCACTTTTAGCGCAAAGCGTAATTGAGCAGATATGAAAAATTTAAAAGCAATTATTCAGAAATTTGGCCAAGCGAATATCCTGGTGGTCGGGGATTTGATTTTGGATGAATATATTTGGGGAAGCGTGGAGAGGATCTCTCCTGAGGCTCCGGTTCCTGTGCTTTGGGCCAACAAGCGCACATTTGTTCCTGGAGGTACGGCGAATGTGGCCAATAATATTTGTGCTTTGGGAGGCAAGGTTACATTGTTAGGAGTTACTGGATCGGATGCCAATTCTAAGATCCTACTTAGTGAATTAAAGAAAAGAAAAATTAATACCAAAGGTATTTTTGTGGAGAATAACCGGCATACTACGGTTAAGACGCGCATTTTGGCCGGGCATCAGCAGGTCGTTCGGGTGGATTGGGAGCATACGCATGATCTTTCAAAAGAATTAAATCTGAAAATTTTTAAATTTATCCAAAAAAATATTAATTCTTTTGATGCGATTATCATTGAGGATTATGGTAAAGGAGTGATTAATATTGCTTTGCTAGAGAGGCTGATCTCTTTGGCTAAGGCAGATAAGAAGATTATTACAGTGGATCCGAAAGAGGAAAATTTTCAGTATTATCAGTCGGTTAATGCGATTACTCCTAATCGCAAAGAGCTGGAAAATGCGATCAGAAATCTTAAGATTAAAGATACTACTAATCGTTTTAAAATAAATACGGATAAATTATTTATGGATAAAGATGTGGATTTGGCTGCTCGGGAAATTTTAGAGTATCTTAATCTTGATTCCATTCTGATTACTTTAGGTGAGCAGGGGATGAAGTTGTTGGAGGCCAACGGCCGCCTGACGCATATCCCTACGGTAGCGCAGGAGGTTTTTGATGTATCCGGGGCAGGGGATACGGTAATCAGCACCTTTACTTTGGCTCTTTGCGTTGGTGCCTCTAATCTAGAGGCAGCGCATATCGCTAATTTTGCGGCAGGAATCGTCGTGGGTAAATTGGGTACGGCGGTTACGAATGTTAAGGAATTATTGGAGAGGATAAAATAAAATGGATGTGATTGGGGTAATCCCGGCTAGATATTCATCGACTAGGTTTCAGGCTAAGGTGCTGGCGGATATTATGGGTAAGCCCATGTTGCAGCATGTTTGGGAGCGGGCTAAACAATCTCGTATGTTGGATGATTTAATTATTGCTTGTGATAATGAAATCATCCTGAAGGTGGCGACTGAATTTGGGGCCAAAGCGGTAATGACCTCTAAGGAGCACACCTGCGGTACTGATCGGATTACTGAGGTAGTCAATCCTTTGGACGTAAAAGTGATTATTAATATTCAGGCGGATGAACCGTTAGTTCATCCGATGATGATTGATAGCTTGGCCCGGGCATTATTAGAGGATAAAATGCTCAATATGGCTACGCTGATGAAAAAGATTGAGGATGTCTTAGAGCTGCTTGATCCTAATGTGGTAAAAGTTGTAGTCGATAAAAATAATTTTGCTTTGTATTTTTCACGTGCGCCAATTCCGTATTTAGCGCCCAATGCCGAGATTGACCAGGTAACTTATTATAAACATATCGGCCTTTATGGATACACCAAAGATTTTTTGTTTACTTATAAAAATCTCCCCGTTTCTAATCTTGAAAAAACGGAGAAATTAGAACAGTTGCGTGTTTTGGCCGAAGGTTTTAAGATCAAAGTAATCCAGACGCAATTTGATACGGTCGGCGTGGACACTCCGGAAGACTTGGAAAAAGTAAAAAAACAATTGCAAAAAAAGGGGATAAATAATGCATCAGGTTAATGTCGGAGATATAAAATTCGGCAATCTGCATCCACTGGTTTTAATTGCCGGCCCATGTGTGATTGAATCAGAAAGTTTTTGTCTGGAGGTAGCGGGTAAGCTTAAAAATATTACCGCTAGTTTAGATATACCGTTTATATTTAAATCTAGTTTTGACAAAGCCAATCGGCTTTCCGTAGATTCTTATCGCGGGCCGGGCTTAAAGAAGGGGTTGGCGATTTTAAAGAAAGTAAAAACTAAATTTAAAATTCCTATTTTAAGTGACGTGCATTGTGTAAATGATATTTCTGCCGCAGCGCAGGTATTGGATATTATTCAAATACCGGCTTTTTTGTCTCGTCAGACTGATCTTGTTTTAGCTGCTGCGCGCACTGGTAAGGTCATAAATATTAAAAAAGGCCAGTTTCTTGCGCCTTGGGATATTTTGCCGATAATTAAAAAGGTGCAGAGTGCGGGTAATCAACAGATTCTCATTACTGAAAGAGGGGTAAGTTTTGGGTATAATAATTTAGTTACGGATTTACGTAGCTTAGGAATTATGCGTAATTTTGGGTTTCCGGTAATTTATGATGCCACGCATAGTGTTCAGATTCCTGGTGGTTTAGGCGCTTGTTCAGGAGGCCAGACGGAGTTTGTTGCTGGGCTTTCTCGGGCAGCGGTGGCTTTTGGCTGCGATGGTTTATTTTTGGAGGTGCACCCTAATCCTAAGATAGCGCCTTGCGACGGAGCCAATATGATTAATTTTAAAGAGCTAGAAGATCTTCTTAAGCAGATAAAAAAGATCAGGCAGGCGTTATGAATAATATAATTAAGCGAGCTCAAGAGGTCCTGGAAATTGAAGCGCAGGCGATTCGGCTATTAAAAGGCCGGTTAGGTAAAGGTTTTATTAAAGCGATAGAGTTGATTCTTAAGAGCAAGGGTAGAGTGGTAGTAAGCGGCATGGGCAAAACCGGGATTATCGCGCAAAAATTTTCCGCTACTTTGGCCTCTACGGGTACCCCGAGTTTATTTCTGCATACCGCAGAAGCAATTCATGGTGATTTAGGCAAGGTCACTGCGGATGATATCGTGATTATTCTTTCTAATAGCGGTTCAACGGAAGAGATGAAGCAGCTTTTACCGATACTTAAAAAAATTGGTGTTCCGATTATTTCGCTTACTGGAAATTCTAAATCTGTATTGGCTAAATATAGTGATGTAGTTTTGGATGTCTCAGTTAAAAAGGAGGCTTGTCCGTTGGGCCTGGCTCCGACCGCTTCGACGACCGCGACTTTGGCGATGGCGGATGCTTTAGCGGTATGTTTATTAGAACGAAAAGGTTTTAAAGAAAAAGATTTTGCTTTTTTTCATCCGGGTGGGGCTTTAGGCAGGCGCTTACTTTTAAGTGTTCAGGATATTATGCGTCAGGGGCAAGCCAATGCGATTGTGGGTGAGGATAAATTGGTGGCGGAAGTTTTGTTGGCGATTACCCGTGCCCGGGCCGGCTCAGCTATTGTGGTAGACAAGAGCGGAAAATTAAAAGGAATTTTTACCGATGGAGATTTGCGCCGGCATTTGGCTTCGGATAAGAATTTACCGGGCCGGTTGATTAAAGAGGTTATGACCAAGAACCCTACGGTAGTAAATAAAGATATGCTGGCGGCTGAGGCGATGCAGATATTACAGGCTAAAAAAATCGATGAGGTGCCGGTGGTAGATAAATTTATGCATCCGGTAGGCTTATTGGATGTGCAGGATCTGCTTAAGGCAGGATTAATTTAAAAAATATGCCAATCGAAACGATTAATGAAGAATTAGCCGCGCGTTTTAGAAAGG
>CAYHRM010000020.1:0-14915 GCA_964359035.1 uncultured Planctomycetales bacterium | reverse complement strand
TCAAGCTCCATTGGCTAAAATCGACATTCGCTGCGAAAACCAGCAGAGAGATCTTTTTAATATCTGATTAGCGGATGGCTTGGCTTGGATTCGAGCAGGGCGTGGAGGCAAGGAGCGGGCACGGATGCCCGGCTATGGCCAAGCATGGCAGAGCGACGCAGCTGACTTCAAACGCAGTCCGCCATTGATTCAGTGGCGGACAAGCGCCCCTGCGAGAACCAAGCCAAGACAGACGCGTAAGACAATACCCGCCAGTTGACAAATCAACAAAAGTATGTACAATACTGATAATTGACTAATTAAAAATGAAAAGTACATCCAAACCAACAAAAACAAAATATTACCTAAACAAACTTGGTGAATTTGTAATCGAAGATTACAATTACGCTAAGCCTTTTGCTAATTTCTTCCCTGGTATTGCTGGTAAATACGGCATCCCGATGTGGGTTTTTTACGTTAATCGCGGCCAATGTATCTGTAGCTTTGGCACTAAAGATAAAGACCAGTCTATATTAGAATTTTTCCCCGCCAACAAAGCTTGGCAACTTGTCAGCAACCAGGGCTTTCGTACTTTTATAAAAATAAAAACTAAAAAGGAATCGATTTATTATGAACCATTTCATAATGGCTACGCTAACCTAAAATACCACAATGTTAATTCAATGCGCATCAGCTCAGGTGCGCTAATTATAGAAGAACAAAATCATACCTTAGGAATAAAAACAAAAATTGAATATTTTAATATCCCTAATGATACTTACGCTGGCCTAAGCCGCACAGTAAGCATTGAAAACACCGGCAATAAACTTAAAAACATACAACTAATTGATGGCCTACCGCAAATTATTCCTTTTGGCACCCATAATTTTTTCTTAAAGAAACTTAGCCGCACAATTGAAGCCTGGATGAGCGTGGACAACCTAAAAAATGATGTACCTTTCTATAAACTAGAGGTTGATCCAACGGATCGGCCAGAAGTTGTGCATATTAATGAAGGTAATTTTTATTTAAGTTTCAATTTCAACGGCACAACCACAAAACTTATTCGTCCCATCGTAGATCCAGAAGCTGTTTTTGGCGCAGTAACTGATTTTTCCTACCCTTCTTTATTCCTAGCCAAAGATAATTTTACTTATCCGACAAAGCAGATGACCAAAAGTAAAACTCCCAGCGCATTGCTACTATTAAATTTAAAGTTAGAGCCAAAAGCACAACAAACATTCTATTCAATCATCGGCCAAGCTCGTAATTGTAAAACTTTAAATCAATCGGTTAAAAATATTACCAAATTTGGCTATATAGAAAAAAAATTTGTTGAAAACAATAATCTTCTAAATAAACTTAAAGCTGATATCACTACCACCAGCAGCTCTAAAGCGTTGGACCTATATACTGGCCAAACTTATTTAGATAATATTATGCGCGGCGGCTATCCAGAAGTTTTTTCCCCTGCCCCTCTTAAATCTTCCAAAAATACCTCGGTAGAGACACAAGAAGCTGAATCTACCAAAACAATCTTTTATCTATATTCTCGTAAACACGGTGATCTAGAAAGAGACTATAATAAATTTACGTTACAACCTTCGTATTTCTCCCAAGGTAATGGTAATTACAGAGACATGAACCAAAATCGGCGTAATGATGTTTGGTTTAATCCAGAAATTAAAGATGAAAACGTAATTTTCTTTATGAATTTAATTCAAGCTGATGGTTTCAATCCGCTCGTCATCAAAGGTGAAAGCTTTCTCCTGGACAATAGCGTGGACTTAACCAAATTGCTCGGAACGCTGCTAAAAAAAGAGGATACCGATAAGCTTAACCAATTCTTTAAAAAATCTTTTACTCCCGGCGATTTGGTCTTTTTTATCGAAGAAAACAAAATCGACATCCAGGGTACTTATGAAGAATTCTTAAATTTAATTCTTACTACTGCTTCAAAATCTCAAGAAGCTGAACATGCGGAAGGATTTTGGTCTGATCACTGGACTTATAACTTAGATTTAATTGAGCGCTATCTTGACCTTTACCCAGAAAAATTTCATGAACTTTTCTTTGACAAAAAGGTATTCACTTTTTACGATAATCTCGAGTTAGTCAGGCCGCGCAGTGAAAAATACGTTCTTTACAATGGCAAACCAAGGCAGCTTCACTCTCTAGCCACAGATGCGACAAAAAAAGAGCTCTTACGCAAACGCTTAAACAATCCCCATTTACTGCGCACACTACATGGATCTGGTGAAATCCACTATACCAGCTTGATGGCTAAGCTTTTTTGCTTAGCCGCGAATAAATTAAGCTCACTGGATCCTTTTGGCATAGGCATTGAAATGGAAGCAAATAAACCTAACTGGTTTGATTCGCTTAATGGCTTACCTGCCCTCTTTGGTTCATCAAGCTGCGAAACATTTGAATTAAAACGTTTATTAAAAATGATAAAACTTGCCCTAGAAAACTCTTCTGTTACGACGATTGAGATGGCGGAAGAAATAGGTAATTTTATCAAGCAACTGATTAATTTACTACCTGAAGAAACTTTTAGTTATTGGGACAAGAGCAATAACGTCAAAGAAGAATATCGACATAATACCCGTTTGGGTTTCTCGGGAAGTTCGATAAATATTCCAACCACGGATCTTATTTTATTTTTAGATGAAGCCTTAAAAAAGGTTGAAGCAGGATTAGAAAAAGCTTTTAACCAAGCTCAGGGCATATACTATTCATATTTTATTAACGAAATCGCCCAGTATGATTTAGTAAATGAGCATTATGTTAAACCACATAAGTTTACGCAAAAAACTGTTCCTCTATTTTTAGAAGGACAAGTACACGGCTTAAGGCTGTCAACAGGATTAAAACAAGCCAAACAGCTTTATCAGGCAACTAAAAAGAGTGAACTTTTTGATCAAAAACTAAAAATGTACAAAGTGACAGCTTCCCTGCGCAGCATGCCGGAAGAGATAGGTAGGTGCCGAATATTTACCCCAGGCTGGTTAGAAAATGAATCCATCTGGTTACATATGGAATATAAATATATTTTAGAATTACTAAAAACCGGTTTAACCGAAGAGTTCTACATAGAATTTAAAAACGTGCTTATTCCTTTTCAAAATCCACAAAAATATGGCCGCAGCATACTAGAAAACTCTTCATTTTTAGTCAGCAGTGCTTTTGCCAACCAGAATTTACATGGCAATGGTTTTGTTGCGAGGCTTTCTGGATCAACCGCAGAATTCTTACACATCTGGTTGATAATGAATGCCGGGATTAACCCATTTACTCTGGATAATAATGGTCAGCTTAATTTAGAGTTTAAGCCGAATTTGGCGGGATGGTTATTTGCTAAAAACGGGAAATATTCATTTAATTTCTTAAGCCTAATTCAAGTAACCTACCATAACCCTAAAAGAAAAAATACTTTTGGAAAAGATGCTGCGACAATTAACAAAATTGTTATCCAAATTAAAGATAATCCAGTAGAATTTAATTCCTCAATTATACCCTCTCCTTACGCCCAGGCAATAAGATCACGACAAATTAAGCAAATCGATATTTATCTAGATTAACAAAAATACATCAATAAAAAACCAAGCTGAAAAACAGCCTGGCAAAGCCTGATTAATCTGATTATGCATATCAAAGCGAACTAACCGATTTGTTCGCTTAACTTTATAGAAGCAGTCAAATCAACATTTAAGGTATGCACAAATAGAATTTGAAATAAATTCCCCTTATTCTCCGCCAAAACACTCCCTTTAATTTTACAGAAAAAATGCTGCCGCTTCTCTTTTGTATTTCTTTCCTTTAAAACATACAGATACGGCTGCGGCTTGAATACATCCGTTCCCTGGATCGGTTTAACGATATAAGCAAAATGCCTGCGCACCACGCTATGCACGCCTGCTTTATCAGCAATTTCAGAGCTAGCGATTATTTTACGGCCACGATTAGGATAAGTCAAATTTTTATAAAGCAAGTCTCTCATTTTTTCCTTTAAATTAACGCTTCAACCATTCTAACTATCCGGCCATTAAACAACCTGATATTTAATATCAACTAAAGTATGCAAGCAAAAAAAAGCCAAATCAATACGATTTGGCCTAACAAAGAAAGCGCTTGCTTATAATTTTACCAAGGTTTCCATACCAGCAGGTAATAGAGGATTAATTCGCGGATTGCTTAAAATAAAGACGGGGTTCTTTACCTTGAAAGATTCTAATCAGATTAGCTTTATGCCGAATAATAACAAAAACACAGAGCAATAAATTTAGATAAACAAGCATCAAGGGCAACTTAAACAGAAAAGAAAAAACCACTAGAGCAATAGCACTACAAATTGAAGCTAATGAAACTATCCTAAAAATAAGAAAAACCATTAACCAAATTAAAATTAAAAGTCCAATCACTAAATTCAAACCAGCAATTTTTAAAGAGATCCCAATTAAAACGCCAAAGGTTGTGGCGATCCCCTTTCCCCCCTTAAACTGCAAAAATACCGTCCAATTATGCCCACAGATACAAGCTAAGCCCATAAGTATGCGCAGCTCTTGAGAGTGCAACAAAACCGTTTTATCTGCAAAATAGTTTCCTAAAAAAACAACCACTAGAAACCCTTTTAATATATCCAAAAGTAAAACCGCCACTCCCGGAACTTTACCTAAAACACGCAAGGCATTAGTCGCTCCCACATTGCCTGATCCGACTTTGCGAATATCAATTCCTTTTAGCACCCTGCCAAAAAGATATGCTGTAGGTACTGAACCGATCAAATAACTAATTAATAATGCGGCGATTGTCAGAAGCATATAAAATTTTAAATCCTCTCTTTACGTAATCTACCCCGGAAATGATCGTAAAAATTACCGCCGGCCACCAGATTAACATCGCCAGCTTCCACTGTAATAAAACACAAATCACTGAGAGCATCTGAAAAATAGTAGTAAGCTTACCCCATTTAGTCGGATAGACATCTAAATTCTGCTTAACCATGTAGATAACCACTGCCCCCATAATAATAATTAAATCTCGAGAGATCACAATGAAACTTACCCAAAGTGGAAATTTTAAAGCCAGCCGGCAGATCGGGGACAAAAATATAAAAGCACTCATTAGCAAAAGCTTATCACCTAGGGGATCTAAGATTAATCCCGCCTTAGATTGTATTTTAGCTTTTCTGGCAACATAACCATCTAAGCCATCAGAGATAACACCCAGAACAAATATAACTAAAGCCAGATTTAATAAATATACTCTTTCTGGCGCATAATACACCAGGCAAGCAATAAAAAATGGGACGCTTAAGATGCGGAATGTGGAAATTTTGTTGGCAATATTCATTTAATTAATTTTATCCGTGGTAACGGCCAATAAATAACCATCGCTTTACCTAATAAATTATTTTTAGGCACAAACCCCCAATAACGGCTATCTTTAGAAGTAGCAGAATTATCACCTAAAACAAAATAACTATCCAAAGGCACGACCATTTTTTGACCAGCTGAACCCAATTGCCCTCGGTTCCAATAGTAAATCTGTTTAAAAATCGCCTCCTGAGCAGGTTTATCATTAATATAAATTGACCCACCTTTAATTTCCACCACATCACCGGGGAGCCCTACCAACCTTTTAATAAAATCCTTTTTCTTATCTTCCGGATAAATAAAAACTATCACGTCTCCTCTTTTTGGCTCTCGCAACGCAGGCAAGCGCAAGTCACTAAAAGGAATCTTTGCCCCATAAATAAATTTATTTACCAAAATTAAATCACCTTCAATCAAAGTCATGCGCATTGAGCCAGTAGGAATTTTAAAGGCTTGGACCAGGAAAGTACGGATCACTAAAGCCAAAAGAAAAGCGATGATAATCGACTCAACCCAATCACGAATTACAGATTTCTTTTTTAAACTCATATTTTTAATACCTCCAGAAAAGCCTCTTGTGGTATCTCAACTTTACCAAATTGCTTTAATCTCTTTTTACCTTTTTTCTGAGTTTCCCAAAGCTTGCGCTTACGGGTAATATCACCGCCAGAACATTTACTCGTGGCATTTTTACCAACACTGCGCACTTTTTCCGAAGCGAGGATCTGGCTGCCTACTGAGGCCTGAATCGTCACCTCAAAAAGTTGCCGCGGAATCAGCTCTTTAAGCTTAGAAACTAGCAAGTGCGCCCTACTGGTAGCTTTTTCCTTAAACATAAGCGAAGAAAAAGCATCACAAATCTGACTATTCAGGAGTATATCAAGTTTCACTAACCTAGTCGGCAAATATTCCTTAACCTCATAATCCATCGAGCCATATCCTCGAGTGATCGATTTCATACGATCATAAAAATCCACAATAATTTCAGAAAGCGGTACGGAAAATACTACTTTTACCCGATCCTCTCCTAAATATTCATTGGAAACAAATACTCCCCGGCGTGATTTAGTAAAATCGCAAACTGCTTCAATGGAGTCAACCGGCACAATCATCAATAAGCTCGCAAATGGCTCCTGCGCCTCTTGAATATCGCTAGAGGCAGGAAGCTTCATCGGTGTGTCTACGTCTATAATTTCACCAGACTTTGTTTTAATGCGATAAACGACATTGGGCACAGTAAGAATAAGATTTAAATCATACTCGCGCTCAAGCCTTTCTTGAACAATCTCCATATGCAAAAGCCCCAGAAAACCACAACGAAAGCCTGTTCCAAATGACTGTGAATTTTCCGGCTCAAACACAAAAGAAGCATCAGATAGCTTTAATTTATCCATCGCATCGCGCAACTGCGGAAAATCCGCCGGATTAACCGGATAAATACCACAAAACACCAAAGGCTTCACCTTACGATAACCAGGCAGAACCTCAGTACAAGGATTCTTAGGGTCAGTAATGGTATCACCAATAATTACCTCGCGAGGATCACGCATATTAGCGGTAAAATACCCAACTTCACCGCAAGTCAAGCTATCCACAGCAGAATATTTCAAATCTTTAAAAACACCTAACTCTTCGATTTTATAGATCTTGCCGGCATGAAACATTTTCAATTGCGTTTTCGGCGTAATCACCCCATCAATAACTTTCACAAAAACAACCACCCCTTTAAAAGCATCAAAACGACAATCAAAAATTAAAGCTTTAAGCGGGCTATCTATTTCTCCACCTGGACTAGGAATTGTTTCCACAATCCTATCCAAAATTTCAATCACTCCTTGGCCCTCTTTAGCCGAAGCCAAAATAATCTCCTCCTCCTTAAAACCTAAAACCGTCTCTACCTGCATTTTAACTCGCCCCACGTCCGCAGAAATTAAATCCACCTTATTAATTACCGGAATAACATGCAAATTATTTTCTAAAGCCAAATAATAATTTGCCACGGTTTGTGCTTCAATCCCCTGGCCGGCATCGACCACCAACACCGCACCTTCACAAGCCGCTAAAGATTTAGATACTTCATAGGTAAAATCAACATGCCCAGGAGTATCAATTAAATTTAAAATATACTCTTGATTAAATTTCTTAGAAAAATAATTCAATCTAACCATAGAAGCCTTAATCGTAATACCCCGTTCCTTTTCCAGCTCCATATCATCTAAAAGTTGATCACCTTTATGCCGCTTATCAACCGCTCCAGTTATCTCTAATATCCGGTCAGCCAGGGTAGATTTGCCATGGTCAATATGCGCAATAATCGAAAAATTCCTCAGCAATGTCCTATCCATTTGTCTTAATTAAATTAAACATCTTCTCTACCACCTGCTCTATCGAAAGATTGGTCGTATCAATATAAATTGCATCTGAGGCTTGGCGTAAAGGTGAAGCCTGACGGGTAGAATCAATTTTATCCCTGTTCGCTAAATCGCGAGCCACTTGGTCTTCGGCCACCTGCTGACCCAAGCCCTTTAATTCCTTAAAACGCCGGCTGGCCCGTTCGCCGGCAGAAGCATCAATAAAAAACTTTTTTTCGGCATTTGGAAAAACTACTGTACCGATATCCCGGCCATCCAAAACACAATCTTTTTTTTGGCCAAATTCTCTTTGCATTTCTACCAATACTAAGCGCACCTCTTTAATCTTAGCCACATCTGAAACAAACTCTGTAATCCTCAACTGGCGAATAGCCAAAGAAACATCATTGCCATCCAAGATAACCGTTAATGAACCATCTGGATTATTAAGTAAATCTATTTTAATCCCTTTGGCCAACTGAATAATCTTTGCTTGGTCATCAATCGGCACATGATTCTCTAGAACCTTCAAAGTCAAAGCCCGATACATGGCACCCGTATCAATATAAAGAAAATCCAACCTTTTAGCTAAAATTTTAGCAACGGTACTTTTTCCGGCACCTGCTGGGCCATCAATAGCAATAATCATCCCAATCGCTCTCGTTTTTCTTTAGCCAACAACAATATTTTTGTTAAATATTTTAGGTCTTTTTTCTTTAAGGCAAGCTTTAATGCGGCAAGCTTTGTTTGGAAGCAAGTAACTGCAGCAAGCATATTTTCACGATTACTTAAAAATATCTGGCTCCACAGAAACTCATCTGAACCAGAGATACGCGTAGTATCCTTTAAACCACCAGAACTTATATTTAAAAATTCACCCGGAATTGCAGCGATTAACGAAAAGGCTACAGCATGGGGCAGATGGCTGGTAAATGCCAAGATCTGATCATGTTTTTTTGCCGAGAGGATAACAATACTAGCTCCTAATCTCTTCCAAAGTAACTTAACTTTATTTAAAACATCCTGCTTCGTTTTAAGCGTAGGAGTAATAATGCAAATTGAACCTTTGAAAATATTATCCTCTAAATTAGCTACTCCCTTTTTCTCTGATCCAGCCAAAGGGTGACAACCTAAAAAGTTAGGAATCCGACGGCTTAAGCAAGAGACAATGCGTTCTTTACTGCTGCCAACATCAATAACAATACAGTCTTTTTTTATTTTTTTTGCAATTTTTAAAGCAAAAACAATAATAGCATCAATCGGCGTAGCTAAAATTACTAAATCCGCATCCGCCACCACCGCTAAAGATAAACCAACAACATCAATCGCACCAACTTTTTTAGCTAAACGGGCATTCTTTTGATGACGGCTTAAACCAATAACTTGCCCGGCTAAATGCTGTTTTCTTAAAGCTAAACCTATTGATCCGCCAACTAAGCCCGTACCAATAATAACAACCTTATTAAACATTTTCATGAAATTTCTCTTCCTACTGAATGTGCCACTTCTCTAAGTTGGCCCATAAGGTTAAAAAATTTACTCGGAATAAGTGATTGTGCCCCATCAGAAACTGCTTCTTCGGGATGATTATGTACTTCTACAATTAAACCGTCCGCTCCGGCGGCAATTGCCGCTTTAGATAAAGCCGGTACCCAGCTCCATTTTCCAGCAGCATGCGAAGGATCAATAATAATCGGTAAATGTGAAAGTTGCTTAGTAACCGGTACGGCGCTAATATCCAAAGTATTACGCGTAGAATCTTCAAAAGTTCGGATTCCTCTCTCACAAAGAATGACTGAAAAATTTCCGCCACTTAATATATATTCCGCCGACATCAGCATATCTTTAACTGTAGAGGCCATCCCGCGTTTTAAAAGTACGGGTTTTTTAGTCGCACCTACTTCTTTTAAAAGATTAAAATTTTGCATATTACGGCAACCAATCTGTAAAACATCAACATAATCCGCAACCAACCCCACATCCCGGCTATCCATAACTTCACTTACAGTGACTAAATCTAACTTATCTCCAACCTCTTTGAGCATCTGTAAACCAGCTTTACCCAGCCCCTGAAAACTATAAGGAGAAGTGCGCGGTTTAAAAGCGCCTCCACGCAATACAGTAGCGCCCGCCTGCTTAACTTCCCGGGCAATTTCAAATAAGCTATCGATATTTTCAATGGTGCATGGCCCCGCCATAACCACCACTTCTTTACCGCCGATTTTTACACCCTTACCCAAATCAATTACGGAATCCTCTTTCTTAAATTCACGAGAAACTAAACGAAACGGTGAAAGCACCGGAATAACATTTTCTACTCCCGGGAAAACCTCCAAAGGCGTAACCCGTAACACATCCTCTGGGCCGATAACACCAATGATTGTTCTTTCTGCCCCTTTAGAAACATGCGGCGTCAGCCCAAGTGCCTTTACTTTCTCAATAATATGATTAACTTGTTCCAAGCTGGCATCTGGCCTTAAAACAATAATCATTATTTTTTCTCCTTACCTAATAAGGCAGCACTGGTGCAATTTGACTTGGCGCCGAGTGCTAAAACTTTTCTGAGAACCCGCACAAACCTTTGATTTTCTTTTTGCGTACCAATCGTCACACGAATAAAATTCGCCAAGCCATACTGGCTCATTTCCCGAACAATCACGCCAAACTTAAGCATGGACTTAAATACTTCTTGGCCATTTTTACCGACATCAATTAAAATAAAATTCGTCACGGAAAGCACATACCCCAACCCCATTTTAGACAGCTCCTGATAAATAAAATCTTTTCCTTCTAAAGTCAAGCGGCGGGTTTTGGTTAAAAAATCTTTATCATCTAATGCCGCTGCCCCGGCAACCTGAGCCAGGAGATTAACATTAAACGGCTGCCGAATACGTTCCATATAAGAAACTAACTCCGCGGCAGCCACGGCATATCCCAAACGCAACCCAGCTAAGCCATAAGCCTTAGAAAATGTCCTAAGAATAATAATTTTCTTTTTCTTTTTTAGTAAACTTAATGAATCCGGATAATCATCAACATCAATAAATGTATCATAGGCTTCATCAAAAACAACTACCACTGCTTCCGGTAAAGCGTTAATAAATTCGATAACTTCATTTTTAGTAACATAAGTTCCTGTCGGATTATTAGGATTGGCTATAAAAACTAGTTTAGTCTTTTTATCCACTAACTTCAACATGGCATCTAAATCGTATTTAAAATAACGCAAAGGCGACTGCTTAACTTTACGGTCATTAATCTGGGCAATAATCTCATACTCCAAGAAAGTCCCCTGGGAGGTAACAATATTTTCATCTGCTTCCATAAAAGTCTTTATCAGGACATCAATCAATTCATCTGAACCATTACCCAAAACAAAATTTTCAGGCAACAATTCAAAAAAACTAGCCAAACGTTTTTTTAAATAAAATCCCTGTGCATCCGGATAACGATTAATTCCAGTTAAGGATTTTTTAATTGCACTAATGGCCTTGGGTGAAGCTCCCCAGGAATTTTCATTAGAAGCCAACTTAATCACCTGTTTTAATCCCAATTGCCTCTTGGTTTCCTCGATCGGCTTACCCGGAACATAGGGATTAACCGCCAAAACACTTTTACGAATTAACGCTTTCACTTTTTCTTATTCTCCAATCGGATAAGACCCCAATATTTTTAAATAACTACATTTACGCTCTAATTCATTCAATGCTTTTTTAATTAAAACATCATCCTGATGCCCCAAAATATCTACAAAAAAATAATACTCCCAAGCCTTCTTTTTTGAAGGCCGAGATTCGATCTTAGTAAGATTAACCCTATACTTGCGAAAAGGCAAAAGCATTTCATATAATGCGCCAACCCGATCCTTAATCGAAAAGAACAAGCTCGTTTTATCCTTACCTGTACGCGTAGCAATATTTTTACCCACGACTAAAAAACGAGTGACATTATGCGCTGAATCCTGTATTCCGCTGGCCAACACCTTTAACCCGTAAACCTTAGAAGCCAGAAGCGAAGCAATCGCTGCGGATTTTTTTTCTTTTTTAGCCATCTCTGCAGCGCGCGTAGTACTTGAAACATCCACTAGCGCAACAAGAGGTAAATTTTTCTGTAACCAAATACGGCACTGCCCAAAAACCTGGGGATTAGAATAAACATTACGAATGCTGCTCTTTACACAGTTAGCTAACAAATTATGCGTTACCTCTAAAATAATTTGCGAACAAATTTTTAAATCAGAGTCCACGAAAACATCCAAAGTATGGCTCACCGCCCCTTCAAAGGAATTTTCTATCGGCACCACTCCATAATCGGCACTGCCTTTTTCTACCTCCAAAAAAACATCCGCAATACTATTGCAGGCAACATAACTAACCTGAGAACCAAATTTTTTTATCGCCGCCAGATTAGTAAAACTCGCCTGTGGGCCAAGATAAGCGATCTTCAACGGCTTTTCTAAAGCCAAACTGGCGGACATTACCTCACGATAAATCGCTTCCAAGGCACTTTTTTTTAAAGGCCCTTTATTTAAATTAGCAATCCTGTTTAACACTTGCATCTCTCTTTCCGGCACATAAATACTTTTGCCAGAATTAATTTTAATTTTTCCGATATCCTTAGTTGCCGCAGCGCGTAAATTTAATAAGTTAATTAATTTTCGGTCAAGAGTATCAATTTTCTTACGCAATTTGTCCAGACTCATTCTTAGCCTCCAAATCTGTTTGACTAATCGGTTCTATTGTTTCCTGGGCTTCCTGCTGTTGAGCTAAAACTGTAAAATCCTCCATCTTCGGCAACTCGGCAAGAGATTTTAACCCAAAATGCTCCAAAAATTCCCGAGTCGTACCAAAAACAAACGGCCGGCCAGGAACCTTCTTGCGGCCACAAATACGAATCAAATTTTTATCGATCAAACTTTTCATTACCCCATCTACATTCACGTTTCTCAAGGATTCAATTTCCGCCTTAGTTAATGGTTGCTTATAAGCAATAATCGCCAATGATTCCAGCGCCGGACGAGATAACTTATCGCTATAGCGATTTTTAAAAAGTTTTTTCAAAAAGGCCGCGAAACTACTATTGGTAATCATTTGAAATCCACCGGCAATCTCAATTACCCGCATACCCCTATTCTGTGCTTCGTATTCATTTTTTAATTCCGTAATAATTTTATTAATACTTAAAGTATCTAGGTCACCTAAAACCTTTTTTATCTGTTCAATAGTAATCGGTTTCTCCGAGGCAAAAATTAAAGCCTCTATCGCTGATTTTAAATTATTCTCTTCCATATTTATCTACCTAGTCCTTTTTTGCTTATACACTAAATTTAACAATTCTTCCGTCGTATTTACCTGAGAATTTAATTCTAAAACTTTCTTAATCATCCCCAAGGCTTGGCTCCTTTTATATTCTAATTGCAACAAAACATCTAAAGCTTCTTCAGATATGTTTTTACCTATAACCTTTTCTTCTATGGCACGGTCTTGAATCAAACCAAATTTACCTACTTTATTTTGTAGTTTAGCCACGATCTCTTTTGCTCTTTGCTCACCAATACCAGGAAGCGATTTTAAAGAAACCAGATCAGCCTCATCAATCGCCTTAGCAATTAATGAAATCGGTTTATTTAAAGCCTTCAACGCCGCCCGCGGCCCAATACCAGAAACCGTAATAAATATTTCAAAGAAATCTTTTTCCACCTGGTTTAAAAATCCAATTAAAATAGGAATACTCTTGGCTTGATCAACCTGATAATAATGATAGGTGAGAAGTGAAATCCTGCCTTCCGCATTCATCGCTGCATCAAGCCCCTGCATAACACAAGCAGGAATCAAAACTTCATAACTTAAACCCCCTAAATCAAGAACTAAATAATTTGATCCTTTTTCCGTTACTAATCCTGAAATACGAGAAATCATATTTTTACCTTCACAATATAACTATGCGCGATCGCCAACGCCAAAGCATCAGTAACATCCATGTAAGGAGTCAAAGTTTTTAATCCTAAAGCGTGGGTGACCATTCTTTGCACCTGAGCCTTAGAAGCCAGCCCCTTCCCCACGATGGCTTTCTTAATCCGCGTAGCTGAATATTCAAAAAAAGGAACCTTGCTCGTAAATGCTGCCAAACAAATCACTCCTCTGGCTTGGCCTAAAATACAAGCCGTAGCCGGATGCTTATAATGTGAATATATTTTTTCCAGCACCAAACAATCTGCTTGCGTATCACTAATTAATTTAAGTACCCCACGATATATTTTATCCAACCGTAAAGGCAGGGCTTCTTTAACATAAGTTTTTATAATCCCTGCCTCGATGAGAGTTATGGCCGATTTATTAACCTGAATCACCCCATACCCACTCACAGCTAAAGCCGGATCAATCCCCACAATAATCATTCCTCAGAAGCAACCTCATCTAAAATCTCATCCGGAATATCAAAGTTAGCATAAACCTGTTGCACATCATCATGCTCTTCTAGAGTTTCAATCAGCGATAAGACCTGCTTAGCTTCATGCCCGGTCACCTTAATCGTTGAAGATGGAATCATGGTTAATTCCGCATCCACCCACTTAATACCTTTATCGGTAAGTGCCTGTTTAACCTTTTCCAAATCCTGAATTGAAGTATAGATCTCATAAACATCACCTTCATGCTGCATATCTTCAGCTCCGGCATCCAAAACAATATTCATCAATTCATCCTCTTTAATCTGATCCTTAGCCACTGAGACATAACCTTTTTGCGTAAACATCCAACTTACAGAACCAGCCCCGGCCATGTTGCCACCTTTTTTTGACATAATGTTCCGTATCTCAGCTGTAGAACGATTTTTATTATCCGTAAGTGAATCAATCAAAATCGCTACCCCACCTGGCCCATAAGCCTCATACATTACTGCTTCATAGACTATCCCCGGGAGCTCACCCGTACCACGTTTAATGGCCATCTTTACATTATCCGAAGGCATATTAGCTTTTTTAGCCTTTTCCATTATGGCCCGCAATCGAGGGTTAGAATCCGGATTTCCACCACCATCCCTAGCAACTACGACTAATTCTTTAATAATTTTTGTAAAAGTAGCACCGCGTTTAGCATCAGCAATACCTTTTTTACCTTTATTCGTCTTCCATTTTGAATGACCTGACATAACTCCTCCTCATTTTTCCCCAGCCTCCGGCGCTTGGGGAAAAATGACCCCGAGCTCC
>CAYHRM010000019.1:0-15378 GCA_964359035.1 uncultured Planctomycetales bacterium | reverse complement strand
TTGCATATGTTTTTGTGTGCGATTAATCTTTTCAGTAAAACTTATCAGGGAAGAAAACGCCAAAATCATAATTGAAGCAATGATGGCTAACTCTACTGCTGCCTGCGCTTTTTCATCCTGCATTAACCGCCACATTTTTCTCCTACGGCTTGTTTCTATCCCATGATTTAGAAGTGGAAGTCATTGTTTCATTAACATCTCTTATTACACTTCCTCCTTTTAAAGTTGTAACTTTCGTAGTATCAGAGAGTCTAGTACTACCTGAGCTCGTAGCATCATCTGAACTATATGCCCTCTGCTTTAAGTGCTCCGGATTAATAATTACATCCGTCAAATCCTTAGCCTTCCCCTGAAGCCCACGCTGTATATATACCTGCATCCCAATCATGGCTAAGGTAATCACCCCTAAAAAGATAACCACCTCACCCAGGCTTTGCCCTTTAACAGAGATATTTTTCACACACACCTTAGAAGCTCTCCTGTTTAAGAGATTTAACAACCTCCTCTTTTCCTCTATTCGTCATCGCTGTCGAGGTGTTACTTGTAGAATTTGTGCCATCATCAGTATCTCTCAATTTAACAGTCGTAACTTGAGTGATATTAGTCCGCATATTCCTCGGGGAATACTGCTCTCCCAACTTATCCGCCTGAACTCGCAGATCCCCCTGAAAACTTCGGCTAATAAAAACTAATAAGACAATTAACGCTGCTGCTGCCAAACCAATTAAATAAACATACTCTAAAGTCGTTTGCCCCTGCTTCATTAGTATCCAAGCGAAAAATCAGCTACTGTTTCACTTCCTGACTTACTTTGTTGATTTTGAATAATTTTCGTTGTCGTCTGACCACCAGAAGCCATACTTTCAGTTTGATTTATATTAGTTTTTGTTGTATAGAGTGAGGTAGTATTGCCCGCAGAATACTGATCACCAACCTGATCCGCTGATTCTCTAAGTTTTCCCTGGATACCTCTTTTCATATACACACCCATGAAGATAATTGCCGCCACAACAAAACCAATCAAAATCACATATTCAAGGGTACTCTGCCCCCTGACTCTTTTACAAAACATATTTACCTCCTGCTTTTAAAATATACTAACTTTTAATAAAATCTACCGCGCTTTTAAAATTGTTTGAGTACCTGTTCTATTACTAACATCCTGGCCGACAATAGTCTTTATTACACCACCACCCTGTAAAGTTTCAGCTGTCTCTGAAGCCGCCCTAGTCGATACCATATTAGTTGTCGTTTGATAAAGCGGTTCATACTGCGCAGTCTTTAGCATCGTCGCTGCTGGATCATTAAAATCAGTCGCATCTTTCATCTTACCCTGAATTCCACGTTTAACATAAATCTGCATCGCTACTGCTGCAGCAATGACCAATCCAATTACAATCGCATATTCTGCGGTACTCTGACCTTTTCTTGATAGCCTTAACATTCTCTCACCTCCTTAAAAAGTGACCGTATTAACTTTGGCCTGCATTTTAGTGCCCAAAGTGTTGTAAGATGTCTGAATTCTTGGCTTTAATGCTGCCGCAACTGCAATAATCGCCCCGACTACCGCCGCCAGAATAATTACATACTCCAATGTACTTTGCCCCCTTCTAAATCTTTTCATCTTTCCCTCCTCCCTATAATAATATTTCCATTAATTATTAAGCAATTCATCCTGTGTTTGTTTAATACGCGCATTCACCGAGCGAGTTATATAGGTAGCCATGACCATTAACGCCGCGGCCACGATAATAATCAACATCGTATACTCAATCACGCTTTGTCCGCGCCTAAATCTTCTCAAGATCACCGCATTGCTCCTTGTGCATTTGTAACGTAACCAACAAAAAGATTAAGCTTGCCCTTTTTATCATAAAGAAAATTTTTAGTAAACACTATCGAAACAATAGCCACTACCGCAAGAATTATCACATACTCTATAACACTTTGACCGCCGACACACAATTTTCTCACCCCTCCACCTCTGATTAAAAACTTAATCCTTTTTTATGCCTTTGTTTTAAATATACCACCACAAAACTAAGCAATCAAGGTTATTTTTTAACTATTTGAAAGCGGTTTCAAAGTAAATCTGCCGGCCGTTCGCTAGGCTTATCTGCCGCTCATTAAGCCGACGGAGCAGGTACTCCAAATCTTTCAGAAATTCATACCTTTGTTCAACCTGTATTTTTGCTTTAATTTTATCAAAACTAGCGATAAGATTCACCGGCATCTTATAAAAATGTTTACTCGTAAAAGCAAGGTCCTTTTCCGTGTAAGACAGCGGAAAGAAATGCCAACGTAAATAGGCATCCAGTATTTTGATATACTTGGTAAAAATTCCATCCAATTCTAAGGCCGATGCCTCCACATCCAAACCAAAACTATCCTTTGAGAAAAATTTTTGCGCATTGCTCACATACGCAAAAACCTCAATTTTACGGCTAAAATCCAAAAAAGCCTCCTCGAAATTAGGCCAACGGATTAAATATGCCCCAGCCAATTCCTCCAGGCTCATCGATTTTTCAGGATTGCTTAAGACCACCAAGCGAATTTTTTCCGTGGGCGTAGTTTTTATCGCGCAACCCTTTAAAGAAATGCTCTGATTCAAAGACACCTGTAATAAATCAATTTCAATCTCCGCCAGATACAAATCTCGATCTATACCTTCAATATGCCTTAATTCAAAATTCCCGATTTTTTTAACCTTCCGGCTATTCGTAAATTGCCAGGGCCAAAGCCCAAAAATCAATGAATATTTACCTTTATTATTTAACGAGAGCCTCTCTATCTCTTCCAATTTATTCCCAAATAAAATTAAATTATCCGGATGTTTATTGGTTGAACTAATATTTAAAAGCAGGTTAAAAAAATCTTTTGGCGGGATATCATAACCGGGAGCGGAAAATAAAATTAAAGGATGCTCTTGGAAAAAATATTTATTTAAATTATTCTTTAGTTCATAAACTAAGGTTGAAAAATCATATGGAATACACTGGGTGCTCCAGGTAGAGTGCAGCTGGCCATCCAGGTAAACAACGCTCCCGTCGACAAAATGTACCTTCACCCCCCGGATCTCCGTAAAAGCCGTAGAGATAATCCTATTAATATCTGATTTTATATTTTCAATCCCCTTGATCTGATCATAATAATTATTCAATTTCTCCTGGGAATATTGAGCGCCAATTAAATCCCCGAGCACAGAAAGATTATCCTGTCCGCATAAAAACCTAAACATTAACGCTTCCGTAAGATTTAGAAAACCTTCCGGAGCAACTCCCAGCCCCTTGCAAATAACTTCATTAATTTCCTTGCTCCCACCAATTAAGCAATCCAAGGCCTTGAGCAATATTGCTCCACAACAACACCTCTCTAAAGAAACCTCCCCCTCCTGCTGGTCAATCATATGATCTTCTTCTGCCAACTTCACCCATCTTTCCCGCTCTATTTTTAATGCCGCTTCTTGAGCGGCCTTATCTTTTTGAGCAGCCCCATCTTCTTCAGCCCTCTTAATTTCTTCTAGGCGCTTTTTCTCCGCCTCGACCCTGGCTGCTTCCTGAGCAGCTATCTCTTGGGCAACCTCGGTCAATCTCTCATCTTCCGCCTTTTGTTTTATTGCTTGAGCAAGTTTTTCTTCCTCAACTTGCCTTACTGCCTCATCTTCCAAACGCTTTTTTTCTATTGCCTCTTTAGCAATTTTCTCTTCTTCAACCTTGCTGGCTTCCTCTAAAAGTTTTCTTTCCGAGGCTGCTTTTGCTACTTCCTCCTCCTGCTGACACTTTTCCTGTTCTTCCTTAGCCTTAACTCTGGCTGCTTCTTCCAAAAACTTCTTTACTTCTAGCTCTTCAGTTTCTCTTTTTTCTCTTTGAAGATTATTTTCAACTTTTTGTTTTGCAAGATTCAGCTGCTGTTCAATTCTTAAGCGCTCCTCTTCTTGCAGTTTCATCGCCCATTCTTCTGCCTCTTTAATGCGTTTTTCTTCTAAACTAATTTCTTCTTTTCTGTCCTCGTCATTGCGAGGGCACGGAGTGCCCGAAGCAATCCGCGAAACGTCGCGAGGCTGCTTAGCAGCCGTGGCGATCTCATCAGTATTTGCTTCGTCGCCTTCGGCTCCTCGCAAAGACAAATTAACTACTTGTTCCTGCATAGCTTTATTTGACTCTTTAACTACTACCACAGCTTTGACCCCTTCAATCACCGGCAAAACAGGCAGGTTGAACTTTCTTTTCTGATGAACCTGCCTCCTACCAATCGGCATGCTTAAGTTATTTTCCTTAAAAATAGCATTAATGCTGGATTTTGAAACTTGGATTTGAAAATGATCAAAAATTAGCTGCGTTAAATTACGACAACTTAAGGCGAGATTATTCTTTTTACTTTCAAGAATAAAGTTTAATACTTCCGGTTTAAGCTTATGAATAACACCCATCAAACCTCCAGATTGGACATTTACCCATACAAATATAACGCTTATTTATCAATTTGTCAAGCTAGATTGGACAAAACATCCCAAAGCAGGGTCAGACCCTACCCCAATCAAGGGTCGTTCTTTAGGCTAAAGCCAAAGGTGTCCCCTTTAAAAAATTCCGTTAGATTTTTACAATCTTTACGTCTATTAAGTAGGAGGTGATAAAATGCCCAGATCGGCTAGATTGATTATTGACAATTCTATTCATCATGTTATGACAAGAGGAAACCAAAAACAAAAAACTTTTTTAAATAGTAGCGATTATCAAAAATACATTGAAATATTAAAACATTATAAAAATAAATTCTGGTTTAAATTATTCGGTTATTGCTTAATGCCTAATCATGTGCATCTTATTATAAAAATTAGAAAAGGAAGAAACCTTCAAAAGATCATCCAGGGATTAAATCAAACTTATACAATATGGTTCAATAAAAAATATAGTAAAGTCGGACATCTTTGGCAGGGTCGATATAAAGATATGTTACTCCAGAATAATAATTACCTTATCAATTGTATAGAGTATGTAGAATTTAATCCGGTGAGAGCAAAGCTAATTAAGGAACCGAGTTCCTATCTTTGGTCTAGCTGCTCTAGCAGAATGGAAATTAAGAATGATGGTTTACTCAATGTAATAGAAATTTCTTGATTTCTCTCGGAAAGGACACCCCACTAATTAACATAGTGCCTGACTCTGCCTTAAGCTAAAATAACTATCTACTGAATCTGTAAAGAATCACCTACTAGGGTTTTCGTTAAATCAATTACTCCGATAGGAAGCTCAATAACAAATTTTGATTTTAAACATATCGCTGTTGCTCTAAAAGGTTTCATATTCCTTACCATTTTAACTACACTATTATTTTTATCAACAAACAATACATCGATGGGAAAATGCATAAAAAATGTATGTACGGAGTTAGATGGACGCAGGATCATTGCCTGATTCTTGTCAAGAGACCTAAAATTAAGCAACCCACTTAACCTTGCCAAAAAATTATCCGCTAAAAAAATCTCTTCAGCTAATATACAGTTTTTATTTTTATTTAATATTTTCATGTCTATCTTGGGGACACCCTACCGATTAACATAGGGTCTGACCCTGCTTTAGGTTAATTAGAAAGACTTGGTAGGCTTAAATACATCGTCGGAAATATCTGACCCGCACAAACGCATCTCATCCATAAATGAAGGCTTGTGCCCAGTGGCAGTAAAATATCCCAAAACTTTTCCCTGCGGATCTAATCCAATCTGCTTAAATATAAATATATCGTTTATATTAATATGCATTTCATCTTTCATCCCACAAACCTCGGCGATACCGAGAACTTTTCGCGAACCATCCGATAACCTGGCAGTATGCACAATTACATCCACTGCCGAAGCAACCATTTCACGAATTGCCCTAATCGGCAATTCTACCCCCGACATTAAAATCATCGAATCTAAGCGGGTTAAAACATCAGTAGTAGAGTTAGCATGAATAGTCGTCATGGAACCATCATGGCCGGTATTCATCGCCTGAAGCATATCTAAGGATTCACTACCGCGACATTCTCCGACGATAATCCGATCCGGGCGCATACGCAAGCAATTGCTAAAAAGTTCCCTAATGGTCAAAGCACCCTTTCCTTCAATATTCGGCGGACGAGATTCCAAGCGAATCCAATGCTGTTGATTCAATTTTAACTCCGCGGCATCCTCTAAAGTAATAATTCGTTCCCCCTCAGGGATATACTCTGAAAGGGCATTTAACACAGTCGTCTTGCCTGAACCAGTGCCTCCGGAAACAATTATATTTTTACGACACAATACACAAGCTTTAATAAAATCCGCCATCACCGGATTAAGCGCTTTAAAATCAAGTAAATCACTGATCCTGTATCTTTCTTTACGAAATTTTCTAATCGTCAATGTTGGCCCCGTTAAAGACAGCGGCGCAATAATGGCATTAACACGTGAACCGTCGGGAAGACGAGCATCAACCATCGGCACAGATTCATCAATTCGCCTGCCGACCGGGGCAATAATCCGTTCAATGATCGTCCTGACCTGCTCATTAGAAAGAAATTTCTTACTCGTTAATTCAATCTTGCCATGGCGCTCAATAAAAACCTCATCCTTATTATTAACCATAATATCCGTAATATCCGGATCCGCTAAAAGATCTTCTAAGACGCCCAACCCTAAGGCTTCATCCAAAATCTCTTTTATCAATTTATTTCTTACCTCTTGAGAGGGAATGAAACTACCAGCTTCTTCAACTAAAAGATTACTCACCGTTATTCCGGCCCGATCTTTTAATTCTTTAGCTTTCTTACGATCACTAAAAACACTCAGATCTAATTTCTTAATATTCATACTATCTAAAAGACGGCCGTGTATTCTACGCTTAAGAATCAAAATCTCGTCTTTATCTTCATTAATATCCGGCTCAAGTACTGATTCCGTTAAATCCTGGCCAGCCCAGAACTGCCCAGACTTTTCTTTTGCGATCTCTTTTAACTTAATCTGATCGATATTCCTACGCTCAACAAACATTTTCTTACCAGTAATTAAAATATCCGCCAGCTCCAAAAAAGCTAAAGCAATCTTGGAACGTGGAGCGTCGACTACTACCGGTATTCCCTGGTTAAGTGCGCGATTAACTAATTTTCCTTCAGAAGGGAATCTCTCAATTATGTCTACTGGTAAATTAACCCGAATCTCCTGCCAGCTTATACTAGACAAGGATTCTGCCCGATTAAGCACAAGCTTTATCATGCTTAAAGGAAAATGCAAAGAAAGTAAAGTATCCAGCGCCCACTTAGTCTGATATACGGAAAGCACATCCGGAGTAACGGCTAAAATAATTAGATTCGCCTGGTTTAGCGCAGAGAGGAATATATCGTTAAAACTCTTGCCCCCATCCATAACAATATAATCGTAATCCTTATCCAAAAAATCAAAAACATCGGAAAGCTTTTCTGGAAAAAGATACCCGGATTGCTGCGGCTTTAACACACCGGCGAGAAAATCAACATTATGAAATTTTGTTTTAACGACAAAATCCTGCTTTTTGGTTAACTGCGGTTGCTTGGCAAGAAAATTCATCAAATCTGCTATGCATTTCTGAGGAGTTAATCCCAGCATATGTGCCATATCACCAACTACCTGCGTATCCAAATCAATCACACAAACGCGTTTTCCTGCTTGCGCCAAAGAAACCGCTAAATTAGCAGCAATCAGCGTTTTACCTACGCCGCCTTTAGTGCTAAATATTGCAATTGATTTGACCATCTTAATTCAGTTGATAAATTATAGGAATATCCACCCAAAGCTCCTGCTCCTTGATAGTGGCAGGAAATGGTGGATAAGGGGAAGCTTCTTGTGCCGTATTGAGCGCATCATCATCCAGCACTCGATAATTAGAAGAACCTTTTAATTTTGTATCTAACAAATCACCCTGATGCGAAAGCTTAAGACTTAATTTCACCGCTCCCTGAAATCCAGCGGCTTTGGCTTGTGCCGGATAAGTCAATTTATCCAAAACTTTTTTCTGTATAATCTTTGAATATTTTAAAACCGGATCACTAATATCATCATCCTTAATTGAAGGAAGATTGGGCTGCTGAACAGGTTTTAATTCACTCTTAGGTTTCACCTGGCTAACTAAACGCGGAGTAAGCATAATAAATAGCTCTGTGTCATTAATCTTATCTGTATCAGATGTCCAACCCTCCTGAGTAGTTCTTTGCCTGAAAAACATGCCCAAAACCGGGATATCAGAAAGCCAAGGCATTCTTTTTAATTCCTCACCAGATTTTTTCTTAATTATGCCACCCAAGGCCATGGTCTGGCCATCATCCAGGAAAAGCTCCGTAGTCGCCGTACGCTTAGTCATGGTATAAGCCAAAGCATAAGAAGTCTGCACTTCTCTTCCTACTTCACTCACTACCACATCAAGATTAAGATGTATACGGCCAGATTCTTCTAAAGTTGGCTTAATATTTAAGATAACTCCATACTCTTTATATTCTACTGACCCACCGGTAGTTGCCCCCACCGTGCCTTCAGTAGTGCCCGCTGTAGGCGTACCACTCAAAACCGGCACCTCTCCTCCAACCACCAACTTAGCTTCTTTACCACTTTGACAAGAAAGACGCGGACGAGAAAGAATACGTGCCTTGCCTTCCTGAATTAAAAAATCCAATTTTAAAGTAAAAGCCTCGCGAGTTATATCCGCAATCTTAAATAATTTCGCAAAAGAAGATGCCCCCGGACTAATACCTTGAGAACCTACCTCAAGTAAATTAATCGACCCCGGCCAAGTAAGCCCTAAGGTATCCTGAGACCCTCTGTTTAACTCAATCACCTGGACATCAATTTCAATAACTGCTTCTTCCTCTTTTACCGCAATTAAATCAACGGTCTTGCTTTTCAACGGCTCGATAGCCAAAGCGATCCTATCTTTATCTTTAGCAAATTTAACACTTCCCAAAAGCACTACCCGAGCTTCTTCATCTTCAGCTTTAGTATAAACATCCGGCACATTTAACGATGAAAGTATATTATCTATGCGCCGCTTAATCTCCTTAGTATCCTCGGTAAATACCTTTAAATGATAAGACTGCTCGCCAAAATTATCCCAAACAATAAGCGTAGTATTTCCTGCCGCTTTAGGATTAATCGTTAACTCACTTTTGCTAATATTAGCAATATCTGCGATTTCTGGGTTGCCAATCGCCACCCTCTTGGGAGAACTGATCGAAATAACTTGAGATTGCCCTACATAAAGCTCTATCTCTTCATTAGCAGCACTAGCGGAATAGCCCTTAAAAGGTAGAACAGTTATAAAGGTGGTTATAAATACTAAGCCAAATAATAACTTTCTCATTTTTCTCCTTTTATTTTAATAAAGGGACTTTTTCCTTATTTAACCCACGTAACACTTCTACGTATTCATTAGTATCTACCGGCTTCTCTCCGGTATCAACAACTTCCCTTACCGGGGCAATATATTGAAATAAACTATCCCAGCTAGCCGGAGCCATCGGCTCAACCTTGGCATCCGCCGGAGAACGCATAGTTAAACGAACCTTACCTTGCTCCTGGACAAAAGCAATAAGATTAGCCTCCTGTGGCGATAAAGCCAGGGTAATTAAAACATTCCCGCCGGAAGCAGCGGCGTTATCCTGCTCTGCATATCTACTGCCTCCTGGACCTGCCCCTCCGGTATTTGACCCTACGGCCAAAACTAAAATATTTTGAAACAAAGGAACAACAACCATTTGATTTGTGGACTGGCCCTGTTCAGGCACCTGTATTGTAGCAAGCACATCCACATAATCTCCGGGATTAACCATTCCGGATAAAGAAGCGATATTATCTACCACAATAGAAATTGCTCTTTTACCCGAGGGAGTTACTCCCGCCAAATTTCCACCTGCAGCTTTTTTACTATTGATTAACTTAGAAAGGCTTACCTGTTCACCCTTAGCGATGGGGGCAATCGTAACCATGCCCGCAATCCTATCTAAAGAAGTAGCTGCCTGCGGCTGAATAAATTGATTGGGAACAATCGATGCTTCAACCATCTCCGATTCTATAACTGAACCTTCTGGAATATCTTGCTTAGAAACCAAAACTGTCGCCTGATTAGCCTGTATATTCGCGATGACCTTCTTAGCTTTTTCCTGAGCCTCTACCTTCTGCTGATCCAGATACACCTTCGTCATGACGATTGCCACTACTCCCAAAATTACACCACTGATTAGGATAAGCTTCTGTTTTTCGATAGCCATTATTTTATCTCTCCTTCATATACTTCAATCTTAGCATCACGGGAAAGCTTACCAATTAAATCATCAATCGCCTGCTGCTGCTTTAAGAAAACAAGGCCGCGTTTAATATCATCCCACATCTCCGTCAAAGGTTTTTGTTTACCTCCACGCTCCGCTTCCAATTTAACTATGCTATAACCTTCAGGGGTCTTAAATATACTGCTAATTTTACCTACATCCAAAGAATTAGAAAAAGCCGCCGCATCAAATTGCACAGATTTTTTACCTTTAGCGATAAATCCTAAATCTCCCCCAGCGGCAGCACTAGATGACTTTGAGCTATTCTTAGCAATTGTCGCGAAATCTGCTCCCTGCAAAAGCTGAATCAACAAATCCCTGGCTTCCTGTTCGCTGCCCACGACGATTTCAAAGATCCGGCGCTCCTGCGGTTCTTTGAGCTGCTCTTTATAGGTATTATAATAATCCTCGACCTCTTTTGAAGAAGCATCAATATTTTGCGTTAAATCCTTAATATTCTGCATCACCAAAAGTTCAAGCTTACTTTTCTCAAGCGCCCGCCTTACTTCTTCATTCCGATCTAAACCTTTGTCCAGGGCATTTTGATAAATTAAAACTCTACGAATAATTTCATTTTTTAAATAACTTACCTTCTGCTCCTTAGTCGTAATTTTTGACTCCGGATGATCCGCTAAAACATTAGCATTATAAAGATCGATTTCATCATTAAGGTCTTCCAGGCCAATGGAAATATTATTTACCTTGGCAATCACCGCGCCTTTTGCCAAAAGCATCGGAACAGCTAAAGACTTAACTTCGGTGGTTTTTTTATGGCCAATTAAAGCATTAAATTTATCACATCCTAAGATACCACTAAAAATCAGGCCCATAATAGCAAATAGAAATATTTTATCTTTCACCTTTGCCTCCTTAAGTTGCATAAAAAATTAGCCCTGCTTTATTTCCGTTCCGCAATAACCGGAACTACTTCCCGCGGTAATAATATTAACCAAAATATCTGCCATCTTCGCGATAAAAAAAAGAAGGAAAAACATAAACATATAAAATACCAAAACAATAATCCCCATCCAACGCGGATTATTCGGAACTAAGCCTAAGAGCAAAGAAATTCCCCCCATCATGCCTAAAAATAAAAAAATCCAGGCAACGACCTTAACCACTGCGCTGGAAACCTTTAGAAATCCTAGATGTTTACGCATGCCTCCTCCTTATGGTTTTGATTTTATTATAAACACTTACTAAATGCAAGGAAAATCTTAATCAATAATCAATTTATGGAGCGTATGCACGAGGCCGCCCAAATATTAATTACGGGCCAAGCGATAAAAAATTATTAGCCCCAACCGGATTTGAACCGGTGTTTACAGCCTGAGAAGCTGACGTCCTAGGCCAGGCTAGACGATGGGGCCAAAAATTAGTTTATGTCATTTTACTATATAAGCGCCTTTAGTCAACAAATTTATTGACCCTCATATATTTGCACTATATACTAAATGCACTATGAACGTAAGTCTTGGTTTTAGCCAACTCGAAGATCCAATTCAAGCTGCTAATGAAGCAATTGGTCAAGCCATAATTGGATTAAAAAACGCTTCACCCAACCTGGCTTTTCTTTTTACCTCTATCGAGTTTGCGCATCCTGCAGTACTAAGAGCGTCCAATAATTTATTAGGAGAGATCCCTATCCTGGGCTGCAGCAGCCAAGGAATTTTAACTAATCAAGGCGTATTCAAACACGGATTTGCCATTTTACTTTTGAGCTTAACCCAGCAAACCTTTTTTAATCTTGCGGCAGTTAAAAACATAAATAAAAAAACGCCACATTTATCCGGAAAAGAGCTCGGCGATAAATTGCTTTATGGTTTCAAAAATGTACCCCGGAGTTTAAGTATAATTTTATCAGACAAACTAATCACTGAAGGAACAGATTTAATTAATGGGCTTCAGGAAAGCCTGGGTAAGAGTTTTCCTTTAATCGGTGCCTCCGCCGCAGATAATTTTGAAAATCAAAAAACTTATCAATACCTTAATCAAGAGATGCTTTCAGATTCCTGCAGCGGGATACTTTTTGGCGGAAAATTCAACTTTGGATTTGGTATAAAACATGGATGGAAAGCTTTGGGAAAAATGCGTTGCGTTAGCTCCTCTTGCGGCAATGTAATTAAAGAAATCGACGGGCAAGCCGCAGTAAAACTCTATGAAAATTATTTTGCTAAAAATACACTCGAGTTAGCTAAAGAACTACGGCGCATATCTATTTATTACCCACTAGGAATTTATCTACCCGGAGAAAAAGAATACCTGTTACGCAATATTATTTCCATAAAAGATGACGGTTCTTTAGTCACCCAAGGGGACATCCCTCAAAACAGTAAAATCCGATTGATGATCAGCACCGAGGACTCCCGCCTTGTGGCAACCGTAGCCGCTTGTGAAGAAGCAAAAAAAACTCTGGGAAACCAAAAAATAAAATTCATAATCGTCTTTGATTCCGCGGCAAGATTTTCAATTCTCGGAAGACAAAACGATATTGAACTTCGCGTAATTAAAGAAGTTTTCGGTGAAAATACTCCCTTAATCGGAATCTTCACTAATGGTGAACAAGCCCCGCTTAAATCAATTGACTACTTAGGCCGGACTTATTTTCATAACCAAAGCATCAACATTATAGCGATAGGAGAACAATAAAAATGTTTCCTTTCATCTTTCTTGGTTCATGTTTGCTTTTTATTACCCTGGGAATGTCTTTGCTTTATAAAATACAACGCTTAAAAGAAATGTCCGAAAAAGTAACCGCTTTAAACTTTTCTCTCGAAGAAATGGATGAACAGGCCAAACTGATTATGCGCACAGACATGGAACTGAATAAAACTCAGGAAGAACTAGACAAAAAAATTTCCGGGCTTGATACACTGCAAAAGTTATCTCGAGAAATAAGCACAACTCTAGAAGAAAAACAAATCTTTAAAAAAATAAATAACCAGTATGTAGAAGAGTTAGGGTTTGAAAAATCCCTAGCCTTCTTATGGAAATCACTAGAAAGAGAATTCCAGCCATATTTATGCCTAGGATATAACCAAGAAGAATCCTTGAAAATAAAAACCGCCATTAACACGCATAGAGATTATTTTTTAGACCTGATTAAAAGCGGCTCGACCGCCTCTTCGGAGTTTATCCCCGAGGGTGCTTTGTCAAAAAACCAAATTAGTCAGCTATTTCTAGTGCGTTCATTCATTATTTGCCCAGTACTTGCTCAAGAAGGAGACCAAGGCTTCATCTTTGTCGGCACACAAAACGTAGAAACCTCTATCACTAAAGGAGATCAAGAATTTATCAGCATCCTGGCTAATCAAATCGGCCAAACCCTAGATAACACCCGGCTCTTTGAAAAAACATGGCGATCACAGCAAGAACTAGAAATCAAGGTTGAGGAAAGAACCCGCCAGCTCACAATAGCCTTAGAGGAAGTAAAAAAAATCAGTAAACGAAAAAGTGATTTTGTCTCCAGTGTTTCTCATGAAATCAGGACCCCGCTGACCTCCATCAAAGGATACGCGGCGATTCTTTTGGCTGGTAAATTAGGAGCCCTGCCGGAAGAAATTCAAAGCCGGCTAGAAAAAATCAACCGCCACAGTGACGAGCTAGTGCATATGGTAAATGATTTATTAGATATCTCGCGCATTGAAAGCGGTAAAGTAGAAATCAAAAAAGAAACCTTAAGTTTAAAAGCCATCGCCGACAAAATCGCTGATCTTTTTTCTGAGCAATTTAAAACCAAGGGCATCAGCTTTAGCGGCAATATACCTGATGATTGCCAAGAAATATTAGCTGACCGCAGTCAAATTGAAAGAGTCTTTATTAATTTAGTCGGGAATGCATTAAAATTCACTCCCCAAAATGGTAAAATTGAAATTAATGCCAGCCGCGCAAACAAAATAATTCAAATCAATGTCAAAGACTCCGGATTTGGAATCCCCCAGGACGCGCAAGAAAATATCTTTGAAGAATTTTTTCGCGTGGACAATACAATCAACCAGGAGGTAAAAGGCACTGGCCTAGGGCTGACTTTGGTTAAACACATTATCGAAGCGCACCAGGGAAGAATATGGGTAAAAAGCAAGGTCGGCGAAGGCTCAACTTTTAGCTTTACTCTTAACGCTGCTTAAATAAACTATGAATATGAAAATATTAATTGCCGACGACGATGCAGATATAAGAGATATCCTTAAACTCACTCTCTTGGAAGAAAATTATGAAATCTTAGAGGCCCGCGATGGAGAAGAGGCCTTAAAAATAATCCGCTCTAAACCATTAGATTTAGTGCTTCTGGATTACAAAATGCCTAAAATGGACGGCCGTCAATTATGCAGTTTAATTAAAAAAGACCTATTACTTCAGCATTTACCAATCATTATGGTCACCGGTAAAGGCGAGATCAATGATAAGATCGATGGCATTGATGCCGGAGCGGATGATTATATCGTTAAACCTTTTGAACCCAAGGAACTTTTAGCAAGAATCCGCATGGTACTCAGGCGCACCAAAAGAGATCTGGAGGCCAACCCCCTTACCCGGCTTCCTGGTAATGTGGCCATTCTTAATGAACTTTCTAACTGCATTGAAAAGAAAACTCACTATGCAGTTTGTTATGTCGATTTAGATAAATTCAAAGCCTACAATGATAAGTACGGATTTGAACATGGAGATGATGTCATCCGCGAGACTGCGCGCATTTTGCTCAACGCAACTAAAGAATACGGCAATCCGGATGACTTTGTAGGGCATATCGGTGGAGATGATTTTGTCGTAGTCACTACCCCGGATTTATCCGATAAAATTTGTGAAAAAGTTATCCATGATTTTGATAAAATCTCTCCGACATTCTACAATCAAGAAGACCAAGAAAACGGCTTTATCATCGGCTATGACCGCCAAAGTAAAATTCACAAAATCTTATTACTTTCCGTCTCGATTGGTATAGTGACTAACCAAATGTGTGAAATCACGCATGTAGCTCAAATCGTGGAGATTGGTGCAGAGTTAAAAAAATTAGCTAAAAATATGGAAAAAAGTAATTATGTTAAAGATAAACGCCAAAAAAAACCCTAA
>CAYHRM010000018.1:0-15558 GCA_964359035.1 uncultured Planctomycetales bacterium | reverse complement strand
GTGATTAGAAACTTGTAAAGAGATCGTAGATTTTCCTACTCCCGGATCTCCACCAATTAAAATCACGGATCCCTTAACAATTCCTCCGCCTAAAACCCGGTCCAATTCGACAATATTAGTTTTTAATCTATCTTCATCTTTAGCCACTACATCCCTTAAAAGAACCGGGCCGTCTTTATACAAGCTAATCCTCTCTTTAGCCAGAGAAGAAACCGGAGTAAAATCTTCTTCCGCAAAAGAATTCCAACTACTACAATCCGGGCACCGACCCAGCCATTTAGGCGACTGGTAACCACAGCTTGAGCAGCTAAAAACAGATCTTGTTTTCATTATTTCTTTTCTTTAGTTTTGATTAACAGCTTCCAGGGATTTTTCCGCACATCCGCTACAAAAGCTTCTAATTCATTATAAACCCGATCATCATAAAGAAGCTTGCCTAATGTACCTTCTTTATTCATAATCTTAGCAATTCCACTATCCAAATTACCCATGATATTTTCTGCCTTACTAAATAACTCATGCGTAGGGAGAGGGTCTACGCCGATTAAAGATTGATTTTCTTTAAGCGCGTTAGCATAATCTTTCCCGGGCATAATCTCCACATATTTTTCACCTAACAGGCCTAAAGTATTCACCCAGACGGTTGAATCCGCAGGCACACGAACAACATCCCTAATCCAAACCTCTAAGCATACAGTCGTACGATTTTCCAAGGGCTTAAATTGTAAATTAATATTCTTTACCTCACCCACGTCTACTCCGGCAAAACGCACCGGTGCCCCCAGCTTTACCCCATTCACAAAATTAAAAATAAGATTAAGCCGATAACCTGAACTCCAGGTTTTAAATCCACCAATCGATAGTATAAAAACGACTAAAATAAATAAACCAATAAAAACGAAGGTGCCTAACTTCAGCTCTAATTTAGTTTTACCAAAAATCATTTAAGCCTCCTTGTGTACGTACACAACACCGACGCAATTCCAATTAGCGTCGGGTGTATTTCTCCAGCTTACAAACATAACAATTTATTTAAAAGTATCTGCAATATCCGTAATCGGCCCTTTAGAAAACCCATTAATAAACTGGCGCACCACCGGATCAGCCGTCCCCTGAATCTGTTCAGGAGTGCCTTCTGAAATTATTCTTCCTTTGTACATCATGGCAATCTTATCGGCAATGTGATAGGCGCTCTTCATATCATGGGTAACCACCAAAGAAGTAACTTTCAACTTATCATGCAATGAACGAATAAGCTCATTAATATTGTCAGCCGTAATCGGATCAACCCCGGTAGTTGGTTCATCATAAAGAATAATCTCTGGATGAATACAGATTGCCCGCGCCAAAGCTACGCGTTTCTTCATCCCCCCGCTTAATTCTGACGGCATAAGATTACCGATACCACCTAGGCCCACTAGAGATAAAGATTCTTCTACCCGCTCAGCTATCTCTTTAGGCTTCAAACAAGTATGTTCAATTAAACTAAAACCCACATTTTCACTCACATCCATGGAATCAAAAAGAGCTCCTCCCTGAAAAACCATACTTATCTTTAAACGCAAAGCAACTAAAGCTAACTCTTTTAAGCTGGCTACCTCTTGACCTTGAACTAAAATCCTTCCTTTATCCGGTTTCAATAACCCGACGATATGCTTAAGCAAAACTGATTTTCCACAACCACTCCGGCCGATAATTACACAGGTCTGCCCGGTCTTTACCTCTAAGCTCAACTCATTCAAAACCAGATTATTATTAAATTTTTTTGTTAAACTTTGAATTTGAATCATCTTTTAAGGAAAAATAAAATAGAATAATGCCGTGATAAAACAATCCGCGGCCAAAATCATCAAAAAACTAAACACCACTGAACGCGTAGTGCCCTTACCTACCCCCACTGCTCCACCTTGAACATTAAACCCCTCATGACAACTAATTAAAGCAATCACCATCCCAAAAATCCAAGCCTTAAATAATCCCGTAAATAAATCTTTATAAAGCAAAGCAGAAAAAGTCATATTCATATACATGCTGCTGGTAATCCCTAATTTTACTACACAAATAAGATAGCTTCCCAAAATACCAACGATATCGGCAAATAATGTAAGTAAGGGAAGCATCAAGCCGAGAGCGACAAAGCGCGGTACGACTAAATACTTTACGGGATTAGTGGCTAAAGTTTCTAAGGCATCAATCTGCTCAGTAACTTGCATCGAACCTAACTCGGCGGTATTGGCTGCTCCCACTCTTCCGGCAACAATCAAAGCCGTAATTACCGGGCCCAATTCCCGCACAATCGCTAAAGCCACTAAACTAGCGATATACATCTCTGAGCCAATCCGCTGCATAAAATAACCAAACTGCAAAGCAAAAATAAAACCGATAAACAGCGCCACCACCGAAACGATAGGCAGGCTATCGTAACCGGCTTTCTTAGACTGCTCGATAATCTGATCGTATTTATAGGGCGGCTTAAATGTCTGATACACAGTCTGCGCTGTCAAAGTAGACAAGCCGCCAAAAAAATACATAAAAGAAAGTATCTTACGGCCTAAATCAATAAAAAATAAATTAAACATTATTCAAAAATAAGCTCTTCATTCTTACGCGTTACTTTAATTAAAGAGCCCTCCTTATATTTTTTGGAAATAATCTCACTAGCCAAAGAATCCTCCAGGAATCTTTGAATCGTTCTTTTTAGGGGCCGGGCACCAAAAACCGGATCAAAACCTTTTTCAATCAAAAGATCCTTAGCCTCTTGGCTGACCTCTAAAAATATCTTTTGTTCTTTTAAACGCGCGATCACATAACCAATTTCAATATCGATAATCTTAGAAAGATCATCTCTAATTAATTGCCTAAAAACAATAATATCATCGATACGATTTAAAAACTCCGGTTTAAAAGCATGCTTGACTGCTTCCAACAATTTATCCTTCATATCCTGATAAGTGCCTTCTTCTTTCTGCGACTTAAAACCTAAGGAACCAGTTTTACGAATCAGTTCCGCGCCCACATTAGAAGTCATAATAATAATCGTATTCTTAAAGTTCACCTTGCGGCCAAAACTATCGGTAAGCCGGCCTTCTTCAAAAACCTGCAACAATAAATTAAAAACATCCGGATGCGCTTTTTCAATCTCATCCAAAAGTATAACCGCGTAAGGCCTACGACGAACACGTTCAGTAAGCTGGCCACCCTCCTCATAACCCACATATCCCGGAGGAGCACCGATTAACCGTGAAACATTAAACTTCTCCATATACTCTGACATATCCAACTGCAACAAGGCTTCTTCATCACCAAACATAAATTCCGCCAAGGCCCGGGCCAACAAAGTTTTACCCACACCAGTAGGGCCCAAAAATATAAACGAACCGATTGGCCGCTTTGGATCTTTAATTCCCGCCCGCGAGCGCCTTACCGCATGGGCAATTGCTTCAATTGCTTCATTCTGCCCAACCACGCGTTTATGCAGCTCCTCTTCAATCTTCAGTAACTTTTCACTTTCTTTCTCTTCTAATCTAAAAACCGGAATCCCTGTCCACTGCGCTAAAATTTTAGCAATATCTTCAGCCGTAACCTCCGGGCGCATTTTATCTTTAGCCTGGCTCCACTCTTTATTTAATCGCTCTAACTCCTGACGCACCGTGCGCTCCTGATCCCTTAAAGAAGCGGCTTTTTCAAAATCCTGACTTTTAATATAAGCTTCTTTTTCTTTTCTTAATGATTCAACATTGGCCTCAATGCTCTTGATATTTTCCGGGACAATCAGCACATTTAAGCGGCTCCGCGAGCCGGCTTCATCAATTAAATCGATCGCTTTGTCCGGCATAAACCTTCCGGTGATATAGCGGTCACTTAATACTGCTGCTGCTTCTAAAGCTTCATCTTTAAAAGTAACCCGATGATGCGCTTCGTATCTATCGCGCAAGCCTTTTAAAATTTTAATCGTCTGCTCGACCGTAGGCGGCTCGACCATAATCGTCTGAAAACGACGCTCTAAAGCTGCATCCTTCTCAATATGCTTACGATATTCATTAATCGTCGTGGCTCCGATACATTGCATTTCTCCCCGAGAAAGCGCAGGTTTCATAATATTAGAGGCATCAATCGCCCCCTCCGCCGCACCCGCACCGACGAGAGTATGTAACTCATCAATAAAAATAATTACATCCTGAGAACGTTTAATCTCTTCCATAATCGCTTTAATTCTTTCCTCGAACTGGCCGCGATATTTAGTCCCGGCAACCATTAAAGCTAAATCCAAAACCACAATCCGCTTTCCTCTTAAAACCTCCGGAATATTACCCGCAATAATTAATTGTGCCAATCCTTCCACAATCGCTGTTTTACCAACTCCAGCTTCCCCTAAAAGTACCGGATTATTTTTAGTCCGCCGGCTTAAGATCTGCACTACCCGCTCGATCTCTTGCGTGCGGTCAATGACCGGATCCAATTTATTTTCACGGGCCAGCGCCGTAAGGTCCCGCCCAAAAGCATCCAGAGCCGGAGTCTTAGATTTTGCTGCCTGGTTACCTTGCGGGCCCATCCCCGGCAAAGCAGAACCCAAAAGACTCATTACCTCATTGCGCACAGAATTTAAATCCATGCCCAAATTTAATAATACCTGCGAAGCAATACCCTCCCCTTCACGAATCAGCCCCAGTAAAAGATGCTCCGTACCGATATAATTATGCCCCAGAGAACGCGCTTCCTCCGCCGCTAACTCTAAAGCTTTTTTGGCACGCGGAGTAAAAGGAATATCACCAATAATCTGAGTAGTTGGCCCAGGCTGTACTAATTTTTCAATTTCCAACCTGATATTTTCAAGTGAAACCTCCAGCTTCTGCAGTACTGCCGCTGCCACTCCTTCTCCTTCTCGAATTAACCCTAAAAGTATATGCTCAGTACCAATATAATCATGATTAAAACGCCTAGCTTCTTCTTTAGCTAAAATAATTACTTTTCTTGCTCTCTCCGTAAAACGATTAAACATAAGTTTCTCCTTAGATGAGCAGACAACTTACGGAACGACAGTGACGTAAGTTGTAGGCCGTAAGGCCGTCTGCGAACTTATCCCGCCGAATATGCCAAAATTCTAAAGAATTTTGGCATAGCTTCTGAGGCGGGGCTTCCTTATAATAATAAATTAAGTTTCTTACGTATCAACTCTGCCCTTTTTAAATCCCTTTGATCTGATGACAATTTCACATTCTCCAGCTTCTGTAAATGCGCCGGTTGGGTAATAATAAAAAGCTCATTAATCGTGCGCCGGTCAATATCTTTAACCATGCCCAGGTCACTTCCCAATCTCACCATAGACAATAATTCAATTGTCTCCTGGCTGGTAATAATCCGCGCACTTTTTAAAATACCCAGGGAACGATTAACTCTATCCTCTAGAACCTCTTTGCTTTTACTCAACATAATCTCTCTGGCCTGCGTCTCCTGCTCGATAATCTGACGGATAAGGCCATTAATATTTTCGATAATTTCAGTTTCACTGTGCCCCAAAGAAACCTGGTTAGAAATCTGAAAAAAATTACCGCTGGCCTGCGTCCCTTCGCCATAAAGCCCGCGCGTTGTAAAACTCAATTTAGCAATTGCCGCCAAAACCCGCTCAATTTGCCGGCTCATCACCAATGCCGGTAAATGCAACATCACTGAGCCGCGCATACCCGTACCAGTATTCGTCGGACAGGCAGTAAGATAACCAAAGTCCTCCAAATACGCATAATCCAACAGCTTAGCGAGGGCATCATCAATACTATTAATAATCTCCCAAGCCTCGAAAAGGTTAAAACCCGACTGCATAAGTTGAATACGCAAATGATCTTCTTCATTAATCATTACGGCGATATTTTCTTCATCATTAACCAACACCGCTTTCTGCTCTGTTTTCTGGGTATGTTCAATCGACATTAAATGCCTTTCCACTAAAAACTGTTTGTCGATACTATCCAAATTTGCCAAAATAAAAAGCGTAGACTTTTTAAGCAATTCGACTTTTTCCATCGCCTGGCTGCTCTGTTCCAAAACCGCATTTAGTTGCACCTTAGATGCCCAATGCGGAAAAGGAAATTTATTAAGATTTCTGGCCAGGCGGATTCTGCTAGAGATAACCACATCCGAATGCGGACCGGTGCCCTTAAGCCATTCGCTAGTATGATTTATTAAATCATTGATCTGCATATTAACCTTCTTTTTTCTTCTTGCTTTCTATTTCTTTTATCTGATCACGCAGGCGCGCTGCCTCTTCAAAAGCCTCTATAGAAACAGCTTTTTGCAATTGAATTTTTAATTCTGGCAAGCCGGCTTTCTTTTTATAAAGCCTAGTAACAACTTTTGTCTTAAGCGGATTTTTACCAATATGCTGGCTTGAGCCATGAATGCGTTTTAACAAAGGCGCTAAATATTTACGAAAAACATTAAAACACTCCCCACAACCCAATCGGCCGATCTTCTTAAAATCCGCATAGGTTAATCCACAGCTAGGGCATTTGGTCGTAACCAACTCTTCTTCTTTATTAGACGGCTTCTCAAAATCCGCCATACCCGCCAACAGATCGCTTAAACCAAACTGCTGCTCCATGGCCGCACTTTTATGCCTGGCGCAATCCTCACATAAATGCAGCTCATTCATCTGCTCATCGATAATCTCCGTCAAATGCACGGTAGCCGGATTTTTACCACAAACATCACAAAGCATTAATACTTTACTCCGGTTTTAGCAGTTAACTCTTTAAATTTCTTCATCAGGCTCAAAGTAAGCTTCCCTGGTTTGCCTAAGCCAATCACCCGTCCATCCACCTTAACTACAGGAATAACCTCGGCAGCGGTACCGGTAAGAAAACACTCGTCCGAAATGTAAACTTCATGACGCGTAATAACATGTTCATGCGCTAATATTTTATTTTTACGGGCAATCTCCAGAATAGAATCACGGGTAATCCCGCGTAAGGTCCCCATGCATTGTGGAGGAGTATAAAGATGGCCATTCTTTACCACAAAAATATTATCTCCCGTACACTCTGCCACATACCCTAAGGAATCCAACATAATTGCTTCATCGCAACCGGCATTTCCGGCCTCGATTTTAGCTAAAATATTATTCAAATAATTCAAAGACTTAATCTGAGGATTAAGTGCTTCCGGTAAATTACGCACTGTGGGCACAGTCACAATTACCAAGCCCTGGCGATAAAGTTTCTCCGGATATAAAGCAATTTTATCCGCAATAATAATAATCGTTGCACCCTGAATACATTTACGTGGATCAAGCCCTAAATCCCCTACTCCCCGCGTAACCACTAAGCGAATATAAGCATTATCTAATCCATTAGCCTTGATCGTCTGCAAAACTGCCTTAATCAACTGTTCTTTAGACAAGGTGATCTTTAGCATAATACTCTGAGCAGATTCAAAAAGCCGATCGATATGTTCATTTAATTTAAACACTCGGCGATTATAAGAACGGATCCCTTCAAAAACTCCATCCCCATAAAGTAGCCCATGATCAAACACTGAAACTTTAGCCTCATCCTTATCATAAAATTTTCCATTAATGTAAATCTTCATTAAACCCCTCCCTGTTAATGTAAAATAACCCCATCCTTCAGGCGAATAATTCTTCGGGCGCCACAGGCAATATCCTGATCATGAGTAACCATGACAATAGTAATCTTTTGACTTTGGTTAAGCTCAACTAAAAGCTGCAAGATATTTTTTCCATTCTCCGAATCTAAATTACCCGTAGGCTCATCGCAAAGCAAAAGCGCCGGTCGATTAATCAATGCCCGGGCAATCGCCACTCTCTGCTGCTCCCCACCACTTAAAGCACTCGGCCGGTGCTTAAGCCTCCCGGATAATCCTAATCTTTCCAAAAGCTCAAGCGCCATCCCTAAACTTTTCTTTCTTTCCCACCAAGATTTCAAAATCCCCGGCAATAAAACATTTTCCAAAGCATCTAATTCCGGCAAAAGATGAAAAAACTGAAAAACAAAACCTATTTTTTGATTGCGAATGGAAGAACGCCTATTTTCATCAATAGCATAAATATCTGCTCCCTGAAAATAAACTGCTCCGGTAGTGGGATTATCCAGGCCACCTAAAATATGTAAAAGCGTCGACTTACCCGCGCCACTTGGCCCCTGAATAACTAAAAACTCACCCGCAGCAACCGTAAAATTTATATTTTTTAATACCTCAAGATTATTTGAGTCCTCACGATAACTTTTACAAATCGAGCTGACTTTTAATATTTCCTCACTCATGCCGCACAGCCTCGCTAGGAATTATCCGGCTAGCATAATATGCCGGATAAATACTGGCCACCAAAGTTATCAGTAAAGCAGAAATTACAATCAGCGACACATCACCAATATTAATATTTACCGGGATTCGATCAAAATAATAAATATCTTTAGGAATCAGGCTTCGGCCGATAATCTTAGAGATAATATCTACTACTTTATCCAAAGAAAGCGCCAGGCTTACCCCGGCCGCCAGCCCCAAAAAAATCCCCGTGACACCAATAGCCATACCTTGAAAAATAAAAATCTGCAAAATACTCTTGGTCTTAGCACCCACAGAGCGTAAGATACCAATATCCTTAATCCGGCTCATCACCGACATAATTAAAGTACTCACGATACCAAATGCCGCCACCACCGTAGTCATCGTCACTACGATAAACATAACAATCTTCTCAAGTTTCAGGGCTTCAAGAAAATTCTTATTCGCATCTATCCAAGTACGCACTTGATACGGCCCAAAACCCGTTAAATCCCGATACAGCTTCTCCTTAATGTTCTCAACTTTATAAACGTCCCGCACACTAACGGCAACACCGCTTACCGCGCCGGGCATTTTATAAAAATCTTGCGCCCCCTGAATACTAGTCAGAACTAAACTAGAATCATATAGATACATTCCACTATTAAAAATTCCTTTAACATAAAAATCAGTTTTCACTAAAGTAACCGGGGAAATCAAACTCAGTATATCCCCAAGCCCCAAGCCCAGGCGTAAAGCAAGTTCACTACCTAAAGCCACTTCATTCCCCGACAACTCATAACAACCAAATTTTAAATATTCTTTAATCTTAGATGTCTCTGTCTGCAGCTTTGGATCAATACCGCGTATCTGAACTCCAAAAATCGATTGCTCGCTCTTTACCAGGGCCTGGCCGTCAATAAAAGGAGATGCGCCCTGAACATAAGGAAAAGTTTTTAATTTATTAATTACCCCGGCTGAATCCTTGGCCCCGTTATAAAACTCCAGCGACAGATGAGCATTCGTACCTACCATTTTATCTTCGAGGAATCGATCAAACCCGCTCATCACCGAGATCACCACGATTAAAACCATTACTCCAATTGCGATCCCCACAATAGAGATTAACGCCGTAATCGAAATAATTTTCTCTTTTTTACCTGCCCTCAGATATCTCTGGCTAAGCCATAACTCTGAAAACATATTAAACTTTTTCCTCTTCTGGTTGAGACCGAAGCAGAGGAAATAAAATTACATCCCTAATTGATGGCTGATCAGTCAATAACATCACCAACCGGTCAATACCGATACCTAATCCTCCGGCCGGAGGCATACCATGCTCTAAAGCCAAAAGATACTCTTCATCAACATTCTTTTTTTCCTCAGAATTAAGATCTTTGATCTCCTCCTGAAAACGCCGGCGCTGTTCCAGAGGGTCATTTAACTCAGAATAGGCATTAGCAACTTCCATTCCTGCTAAATAAAGCTCAAACCTCTCAGAAATCAAAGGATTATCTTTTTTAGTCTTAGCTAAAGGGCAAAGGCTGGTAAAATAATCCGTAATAAATGTCGGATTAACCTGTAAATCCTGCTCCAGCCCATCTTCCACAATCTTATTTATCTGAGAACGGCTTAAACGATTTTTATCCTTGGCCAATCCTTTTGCCTGTAATTTACTCAACATTTTAGCCGCATCATCCTGCGGCTCTATCCCAAATTTATCTTTAACCAACCGTGCAAATGACTGCCTGTTCCAGGGAGTTTTAAGATCAATGGTTTTGCCCTGATAAGTCAGCTCCTCTTTACCTAAAACCTCTTTGGCAATATGACAAATTAAATCCTGCGTCAAATTAATCATATCTTCATAATCCGCATAAGCCTGATAAACTTCCAGCATAGTAAACTCCGGATTATGCCGGGTCGATACACCTTCATTACGAAAAGAACGGTTAATTTCATAAACCCGGTCCAGGCCACCGACCAGAAGGCGCTTTAAGTAAAGCTCGGGAGCAATCCTTAAATATAAATCCATGCTATATTCATTATGAAAAGTTTTAAAAGGCCGGCCTGCCGCGCCCCCGGCAATATCATGCATCATGGGAGTTTCTACTTCTAAAAATCCTCTAGTATCCAAGAAACTCCGTATCGCCTGGATAATTTTAGCGCGCAGTAAAAATACTTTTTTTACATCTTCATTAGAAAGTAAATCCAAATAACGCTGCCGATAACGCAACTCCACATCTTTTAAACCATGCCATTTCTCAGGCAGTGGCCGTAAAGCCTTAGCAAGTATCGTAAAATCTAGAACCTTTACCGTAAATTCTTGCGTATGCGTTTTAAAGAGCTCGCCGCTGACGCTTAAAATATCAGCAATATCCAGCTGTTCAAGCAACGCCGCCTTCTCTTCTCCGACAACATCCCGCTTAATATAAAGTTGTATCTTGCCGGTAGTATCCCTTAAGTCCATAAAATTAACTTTACCATGCGCCCGATTAGCCATAACCCTACCGCAGAGAGTAACTTTTTTCCCTTCCTCAAAGCTACTCAAAGCCTGCCCAATAGTGATATGCGCAGGTACATTGGCCGGGTACAAAACCACATGCTTGTTCCCCAATGCTTCTAATTTAGCAATTCTCTGTTGCACGATCTCATTTATATCCATAGTTTAGTAATTATATAGTATATTTAGGGTTATGTCAAAAGAAAAGCTTTTCGTCTTTTGCTGGAGGCACAATTTGAAGATTTTCGGCAATAGTGTGCAAGGAATTACGTCAAGCGTAGGCTGTGTCTCTTTAGCGTAAGGAACATAGCCGTAGCGAGACGTAAACCGCGGGCACATCAGCGAAAATCTTCGTGCCGAAGCAAAAGACGAAATAGCTTAGGGATTTATATGTTCTGATAATTTTTTAATCCGCTTAAGCATATTCGGATGCGTGCTTAAAAGCTCAAGCATCTTATCTCCTAAATTTAGGCGGATATTTGATTTTCTCAATAAATCTAATTCAGAAGCATCAATAATACCGTTTTTGTCTAAATCCAATTGTGATAACTCCAATACTTCTTTGCGGCCTTGAGATGGATCATTGATGAAAAAGGCTTTTAATCCTTCCACCTGTTTTAAATCCTCTTTATTCAATTTAGCTGATCCATAAGCCAGTTTATAAAGACTAGAAGCTAATGCCTTAGGCTGATTTCCTAACAGCACTGAACCCCGGTCCGCAAAATACTCCCTAATCCGTGAAGCATAAAGCACTAGCAGGTTAGTTATAAAATAGAATACAAAAGCGGCCAGGCCAATTAACATGGTATTGCCCCCTCGCTCATCTCTTCGGCGGCCGTAAAACAAAAACTGCCAAGCAATCCGGTACATCACCATCGGAATAACCGAAAGCAAGGTAATCGTCAGCACATCATGATTTTTTAAATGGCTTAACTCATGTCCAAGCACCGCCTTTAATTCCTCTTCATTAAGTAAATTTAAAATACCGCTGGTTACACAAACCCTGCCATCTTTAAGGCTACGGCCGAAAGCAAAAGCATTAGGGATAGCAATCTGGGCAATACCAATTCTGGGCATCGGAATATTAGCACGCACACTTAAGCTTTCCACCATCTGAAACAAGCGCGGATTTTCTTCCCTTTTAATATATTTTACGCGCATACTCCATTCCACAATCTTAGGCCCGAGCATATACTGAACAAGCATCAACACTAAAGAAATAATTAAATAAAAACTAAAACCACCGATATGTAAAAAACTACTGCCAATGATGACAATTAACGCGTAAATAATCCCAAAAAGCAATGTTACCAATAACCACATTCTTAACTGTAATGACCACATCGAATTAATCCTCCTTTACCACTTGAGCTTTAATAGTTAATTTAATTATTGATAAATCCGCATTATCCGTATTTACATATACAAATTGTGTAACCGGCCCCAGATACCCTTTGGAATTAAAACTTACGTCAATCGTCGTGCTTTCCTGCGGCATTAAAGATTTCTTATTTGATTCTGAAGCAGTGCAACCGCAAGAGGTGTGAATATTATTTATTTCCAAAATATCATTCGCCTCATTTTTTAAAATGAAACCATGTTTTAAGATCGCGCCCTGCTTAACTATACCAAAATCCCAGGCATTAGGATCAACTTTTTCTTTTTCCGCGTAGGCAAACTGTAAAATAAAAAAACCCGCCAAAAGTAAACCGAGCACTCTACGCATTATCCCCTCCAGATTAAAAATACTCCCAGACTAAAAAACAAAACAGCCATAAGAATTTTTATTAACCCCAAATGTTTTTTTAAAAAACCAGAAAACTGTAAATTGGTTGTGCCAAAAAGCGCAAAAATAAGAATCACAACCAACGGTATAATAAACATAATATTATACAATAAGAGATACCCCAAAGCCTGAAGCTTAAGCGTACTTGACTGCAAAACAAATGAGATCGTCGGTAAATACACCTGCCCGGTACAAACTGCCTCTAAAAGTGAGATCAAGAATCCGGTCGCTAGGGCACTTAAAACAAGCTTAGTCAAGCCAGGCTTAATTTGCCCCTGCTTCTCTTGAGTATTCTTGCGATAAAAAAATCCTACCACCCGATGAATACGCTCTTTAACCAATTTGGGTAACTGCAAAACTAACCCCTCAGTAGCACCGGTCTGTTTAAATTTAATAAAATCATAAATCGCAAAAATACCGAACAAAATACTTAAACATCCAATTATTAAGTTCAAGAAATGCGTAATGACCCAAAAACTCTTTAGGCGATAAAAAAAGTTAAAGATCCCTAAGCCAATAACTAAATAAGTCAAAAACACAGAAAAAATAAAAGCCGCTCCGATAAAAATAAGCTCACTCTTACGATATCCCTGCAGGGCAAGAAAAGAAATAAAAAATACAATGACCGTAAAAGCGCAAGGATTAATTCCATCACTCAGCCCAGCAAAAATAACCGCCGCTGGAACAAAGCTTTTAAAATGAACCACCAGGTCCACCGCATTAAATCCTACGACTGAATTTCTTTTTATACCAGCAGAAATAAAACTCCGCAGGTTATCCCGAAGTTGCCCCTTGGCACTTAAAAACTTACCACTCAGATAAAAAAGCGGAACCTGATACTTAAATCCTTCAGTATCTTTCTGTAATAACCCCAACAGCATCTTGTAATTCTCTAATTGGCCGACATCGCGATATTCAAAGATAATTTTATCCTTAAATTCTTGCTCAATACCCGGCATTATTTCCTGTTTAACCTGAATACACCGATGACAGCTAGGTGAATGAAAGATAAAAAGCTTAGCCAATTTAGAGCTGTCCTCAGCCAAAATTTTTGCCGGAAAAAGCAAAATTAATAATAAAAAGATAAGAAAATATTGCCTTTTTTTATGCATGGATTAAATATAACACATCGAGTTCAATAGTCAATAAATCCTTTTGCCAAAATATTTGCATAATTACTCCTTATATGTTAGCATAAACTATGTTTTTAAAATTGAAAAATAGGATCGAAAAAGAGCTGTATAGCTATATGGGCTCAGCCAATAAATTATACCAGCTTAAACAGCTTTCACCTGTTCTTTTTAAGCGGATCAAGGAGTTTATCTGCCGCGATGGCAAAAGAGTCAGGCCGATATTATTTTGTCTGGGCTATTTAGGTTTCTCTAAAAAAACTCCACCTGGGCTTTACCGCAGCGCCTTGTCTTTAGAGCTACTACATGACTTTATGCTCGTCCACGATGATATTATCGATAAAAGCGATCAGCGCCGGGGCAAGCCTTCCATGCATGCCTTACTTAATAATTATCTAAATCAAAATAAAAAAATTAAATTTAACGGCCAAGATCTGGCGATCGTGGTTGGCGATGTAATGTACGCAATGGCCCTGGATGCTTTTTTAGCCGTTAAAGAAAATATGCTCCGTAAAGAAATGGCGTTAAGAAAACTATTTCTAGCCGGTTTATACACAGGCAGCGGAGAATTTATCGAGCTGTTTCTAGGAATTAAACCTATCGAAAAAGTCACCCAACAAGATATCTACAAAATTTATGATTACAAGACTGCTAATTATACCTTTGCCTCTCCGCTAACCATGGGTGCCACTTTGGCCGGAGCAAAACCTCATCAAATTAAAAAGCTATACGCATACGGCATGCTTTTAGGCAGGGCTTTTCAGATTAGAGATGATATCATCGGTACATTTGGAGCAGTTAAAGATATTGGTAAATCCAATTTTACAGACATCCAAGAAGCCAAAAGAACTTTATTGGTATGGTATGCCTATAACCACGCCAATAAAAAAGATAAACTACTCATCAAAAGAATCATGGAAAACAAAGTTACTAAAAATACAGAATTGATTAAAATGCGCTCAATCATTACCCATACCGGTTCTTTAACCTATGCGCAAGAACAGATAAAACGTCTCTACACCCAAGCACTAAATCAAATCCAAAGTTTAAATATGAATCAAAAATACCAGCAAGCGCTAGATAGTTTTCCCCAAAAAATCCTTAAAATATAATTTTTTCCAAATTAACCAAATGAACTCAAAAATTTTAATTTATACATTAAATAAAAACTGATGAAAATCAACTTAGCAAAATCTGCGGGATTCTGTTTCGGGGTAAGAAAGGCAATTACTACCGCATTAGCCACCGCCAAAACAAAAGAACCTGTATTTATGCTCGGAGATATCGTGCATAATGAAGAAGTGGTTAAGCAGATTCAAGAAACGGGAATCAAAAAAATCAGCCGGCTAACTTCGGGAAGGGGCAAAACCTTACTCATTCGAGCACATGGCTGCTCCAGGCACACTTTAGAGCAAGCAACAAAACTCGGTTACAGAATTATTGATGCCACCTGTCCAATGGTTATTGAGATTCACAAGATTGCCCGTAAATTAGAGGATAGCGGCTATCAGATAATTATTATCGGAGATAAACACCACGATGAAGTCCAGGGGATTATCGGGCAACTTAAATCAAAAGCCCTGGTCATTGATAAACTTCAGAATATACCACTAACTAGAATAAAAAAATTAAAAAATGCCGGTATTGTCGTTCAATCAACTCAAAACCTGGATAAGGTGCTGACAATCCTGACGGTTCTACGTAAATATATTCCAAAAATTACCTTTCATAACACCATCTGCAATCCCACCAAAATAAAACAAAACGAAGTTAAAACTATGCCACTAGAAAACTCAGTAATGATTATTATTGGTTCAAAAACAAGCGCCAACACAAAAAGAATTTATGAAATATCAAAATCTTTA
>CAYHRM010000017.1:0-16281 GCA_964359035.1 uncultured Planctomycetales bacterium | reverse complement strand
ATAAAACCTAAAACCACGCTGGGGATAGCCGCTAATAATTCAATTCCGGCTTTTAAAACTTCTTTAATTTTTGCAGGGGCAATTTCGGCAATATAAACCGCGCAAGCCACGCCGATCGGTATCGAAATAATTGCTGCTCCCAAAGTCACCATTAAAGAGCCGTAAATTAATGGCAAAATCCCTAATTGTGCAGGCTCTGAAATCGGATACCAGCTTTTACCAAGCAGAAAATTAATCGGAGTAACCGATTTAAATACCGATAGCCCTTCTTTGGTCAAAAATAAAAAAATCAAAACGACAAAAAAGATAGAAGCTAACCCGCAGACCAGGATTAGCTTCTGAATTGAAAATTCTTTAAATTTTCTTAAAATCATTTTATGATCGGAACAAAATCTGTCTTAATCACAATTTCTTGGCCTTCTTTGGAAAGAGTATAATCTACAAACTTTTTAACTAACTCAAGCGGCTGGCCATTGGTATATAAAAAGAGCGGCCGACAAATCGGGTACTTTCCGTTAATTACATTCTCAATATTCGGATTGGTATAGGCAGATTTTTCATCTTGCGCAACATCAATATGTTTTTGCTTAGCACTAATATAACCCATACCATAATAACCAATCGCCGAAGAATTTCCGGCTACCTCATCCGCGATCGCCTGGGAAGAAGATAATAGCAATGCTCCCGGAGCAAACTCTTCTTTGCTATTTGGATCTAACTTTCTTAATACATGCTCTTTAAAATAAACATGCGTTCCAGAGTTAACTTCACGGGAAAGAATCACAATTTTTTGATCATTGCCACCCACTTCTTTCCAATTAGTAATCTTTCCCGTAAAAATACCAGATAGCTGATCAATAGTAAGCTTACTTACCGGATTAGCTGGATTAACTACTACGGCTAAACCATCCAAAGCCACTTTTATTTCAAAAGGGTTAATTCCTTTTTGTTTAGCTAAAAAAATTTCTTTATCCTTAATGTTTCTTGAACTCATGGCAATTTCACAAGTTCCGCTGATTAAACTCGATAATCCAGTTCCGGAACCACCACCAGTTACCGCCACAAAATCCCCGATATTTTTTTCCATATATTTCTCTGCCCAAGCCTGGCCGAGATTAACCATGGTATCAGAACCTTTAACCTGAATAGAATTTTTATCATTTCCGGCAAATGCCGAAACTGTAATCAAAACTCCCATTAAAATTAACAAAATTTTTTTAAACATTTATATCCTCCTCATTTTTCCCCTGCCTCCGGGGATAGGGGAAAAATGACCCCGAACTCCGCGAGGGGAATATTATAATTATATATTACCTATATTATAGTTATGTTAGGCCTATGTTAAATCTATGTAAAATTTAAAAAGCTAACTTTAGCTTAGTTCCCAATACATTCGTATTTGTCCATAATTTACTGCCTTTTGAGCTTTGTAACATATAATAAATTTCACCTTTAAAACTCTTAGTAAAATTCATCATTAAACCAGCGGAAAGTCTGTTGGTATTTAACCTTTGGCTATCATCAAAAAGCACAAAAATTTCATCCGATGCATACGGTTGAATTTCTAGCTTAGTGAACTTCCAAGGCGCCTTTACCGTAAATTTATTACGGTATCTCCAGGTGTCATCTTTATAATCATAATGATTATACTCTAGACGGGAACGGTCATCAAACTTGAATCCCGCAATATCCCATAATAATGTAGCCGTAATATATGGCTCATTTTCTACTAAAAACTTACCCTTTGATTTGGAAAGTACATGCCGATATCCTCCGCCAACATTCAAATATTTTTGCAAGTTGTAAAAAAAACCTAAATCATAATGTTGATAATAGAACTCTTTGGCACTGCCTCCCCAACGAAACTCTTCTTCAAGTACTAATTTTGCATCTTTATTTATTTTATATTCTTCGGAATCAGTGTTCCAAACCTGAAAATCACCATCTTTATAAGCATAAGCATTCATAGTCAAACCCAGAATTAATCCTACAACCAGTAAATTAATTATTTTCATTACTTTCTCCTTTTTTAGTATACTAGCATTTCTGCTATTAATTTTCAACCCTCTAAAACTTGATGTTCTTTGCCTTCAAATAACCCTGATCACATCCCCCCTCTTTTAATATTTTTTAATTACAGTAGAGTATAAAACTTAAGGGTTAAATCCGCTTCAAGGGAAAGTAAAATGTAGGTAAAATAAAAAACGCCCCCTTAAATGATCTTTAAAGGGCGTCTAATTAAAAAATGACCTTTTACTTTATTTAATCGGCAGGCTAAACCAAAATTTTGAACCCAGGCCTTCCGTACTCCCTACTCCCACTATCCCACCATGCAACTCGACAATATGCTTTACAATTGAAAGCCCAAGTCCTGTCCCACCAAGCTCGCGTGAGCGGGCTTTATCCACACGGTAAAAACGTTCAAAAATACGCAAGATATCTTTTGCCGGTATTCCTGGACCAGAATCTTGGACTACAATCTTTATTTTATTAGCAAGCGATTCAGTATAAATCTTCACAAAACCTTTTTCTTTATTATATTTAATCGCGTTATTAATTAAATTAGTTAAAACCTGCTCGATCTTACTTTTATCAGCCAGAATCTCTAAGCCTTGGTCCAATGCCGAGCCAATCTCTAAGTTTTTCTTTTTAATCTGAGATTTAAATCCCAAAATTACCTCATTAACCAGGCTAGCTAAATTAAATTTTTCTTTTTTAAGCACAATTTCTTTCGATTCCATATGCGAAAGATCCAGTAAATCATTAATTAAAGTATTAAGCCTATCGACGTGAGTGTTAATAATTTTAAGGAAATTAACGCTGTTTTCTTTATCCTCTAGCGCTCCTTCCAGTAAAGTTTCCACAAAACCCTTAATCGATGTAAGCGGAGTTTTTAATTCATGGGAAACATTAGCCACAAAATCCCGACGTATGGTCTCCAGGCGTCTGATCTCGGTAATATCGTGAATAACTAAAAGACAGCCACTAACTGATTTAGACTCAAAAATAGGCGAGGCATTAACCTGAAATACTTTTTGTACCGGCCAAAAAAGAATTAATTCTTTAGAAACCGGCTCCCCGCTTTTTAAAGCTAAAGCAATTACTTCAGCAATATCATTGTTGGGGAATACTTCTAGGAAAATTCTACCTTGTGCGTTTTTTTGAGAGATATTAAAAATCTTTTCAGTGGTAGGATTAAGCCAGAGAACACGAGTATCTTTATCCACCGCAATCACCCCTTCTACCATACTATTTAATATGGCATGCATGCGGTCATTTTCCGCCTCTAAAATATTGATATGGTTTTTAAATGTTTCTAACTCAGAATCTAATGCGGCGATTTTCTTCTTTAGGCTGGAATTGAACAAGTTACTGAGTCTCCGGCTCAGTTATCCTCGGCTTCAAAACGATAACCATAATTCTTAACGGTTACAATCATTTTAGCAGCTAACTTTAACTTTTTACGCAATGTCCTGACATGCACATCTACGGTGCGAGTTTGAATCTCCATCGCATGATCGTAACCCCAAATCGTATCTAGTAAATAATCTCGCGATAAAACCCTGCCTTTAGCTTTAAGTAAAATTTTAAGTAATTCAAATTCTTTGGAAGTAAGCTCAATTGGTTTATGCTTAACCTCTACCGAAATCTTCGCAAAATCAATTTTTAAATCACCAGACTGAAAAATCTCCGGAAGTTTCTCTTTTTCATTTACTCTGCGCAGCACCGCTTTAATCCGAGCAATTAATTCACGTGGGCTAAATGGCTTAGTAATATAGTCATCTGCACCTAACCCTAAACCCAACACCTTATCTGATTCTTGGCTTTTTGCCGTAAGCATAATTATAGGAATAGAGCTAGTTTTACTTTCTTTTTTCAAAGCCTTGCAGACTTCTAGCCCATCCATTCCTGGCAACATTAAATCCAGCAAAATAAGATCCGGGTGCTCACGCAATGCTAAATCCAAAGCATCTTCTCCATCTCGAGCATCAATAACCCTAAAACCTTCTTTCTTAAGATTATAATCAAGCATCTTAATAATATCCTTCTCATCCTCAACAATTAATATTTTTTCTTTCATTTTTTAATTTTCTTGCCCTTGCAAACATTCACACACACACCACAAACAAACTGCTCCACCTGCCGTTGCGATTGAAAACTCCTTAACTTATCAAAACACTTAACATGATCAAGAGCCGCGCAAGTATCTCCGATCGCCCCTGACGGGCATATCTTAACACAAAGCCTACAGTTCCCACAATCTTTTTTGCTTAACCTATCAATTTTTAAGGGCAAATTAGTAAGAATTGAAGTTAAGCGAAACTGGCTGCCAAATTTTTCATTCACTAAAAGATTATTCCGACCGATCCAGCCTAAACCGGCTAAAACACCTAATCTGCGGTGTGAAAGATGTCCGATATTTTTTTCCCAATCAATAATCTGAGTTGCTGGAATCGCCAGCGCCAAAAAACCTTTTTTCTGAATCATATTGCATAATCTTAAAGCAACATGATCTAAAAAAGAATTTACTATTTTATAATGATGAAAATATAGCTTGGTAGGTACAATATCTATTTCAGAAAGCACTGCTGAAGAAAGCATTACCCCTAAACAGATCGCTTTATCTAAATTTTGGGCCACTTTAGGAGCAATCTTAAATTCATCTCTTACCTTACTAATATCGGCCACCCCAAAAAGATCAATACCTTCAGCAAGACAAAATTTCTTTAAAGTTAAATAATTTTTATTTTTATCCATGAATTCTTTTTAGATAGACCATTAACAAAGAAATGGCCACCGGAGTTACTCCGGAGATACGTGAAGCCTGGCCTAAATTAAGCGGCTTAAATTTGGTTAGTTTCTCCCGAATCTCTCGGGATATTCCGGATAAATTACTATAGTCAAAATCAAGCGGCAAACGAATTTTTTCCAGATGTTTAAACCGTTCCACATCCTTAGCCTGTCTTTGAATGAAACCAGCATATTTTACCGCAATCGCCACCTGCTGCCAAGCAGAATCCAATATACCTGACTTTAATTTATGCAGTAAATTTAATTCTTTAATATTTATTTCCGGCCGTTTTAATAATTCCTCTAAACTCACCACTCTTTTAAGCGGCGCGCAATTAAATTGGGCTAATTTTACATTTAATGATTTTGTCGGTTTAAGATGAGTTCTTTTTAAAAAAATTAATCCATCTTTAATGCCTTTTATTTTTTTCTCGGTGCGAGAGAAACCTTTTTTGCTTACTAATCCTAAATTAAAGCCTAATTTAGCCAAGCGTAAATCAGCATTATCTTCACGAATAATCAGACGATATTCCACGCGTGAAGTAAACATCCGGTACGGCTCAAGCGTTCCCTTGGTCGTTAAATCATCAATTAATACTCCGATATAGCTAGAAGACCGATCCAAAATAAAAGGCTCTTTATTTTTAACACGTAAAGTAGCATTAATTCCCGCAACTAACCCTTGAGCTGCCGCCTCTTCATATCCGGTCGTCCCGTTAATTTGACCAGCCAGATAAAGATCTTTAATTAATTTAGTTTCTAAAGTGGGAAAAAGCTGAGTGGGCTCAACCACCACATGTTCAATACCATAACCAAACCGGATAACTTTAGCTTTTTCTAATCCAGCAATAGAGTGCAATATTTCAAGCTGCACATCTTCCGGTAAACTGGTTGAAACACCGTTTAAATAAACATCATTAACTTTTGCACCTTCCGGCTCCAGGAAAACCTGATGTCGTTCTTTATCGGCGAATTTAACAATTTTATCTTCAATCGACGGGCAATACCTGACCCCCGTAGCTCTAATAATCCCAGAATATAATGGTGAGCGATTTAAATTATTGCGAATAACTTGGTGAGTTTTTTTATTGGTATAAGTTATATAACAGGGGACCTGTTTTATTTTTATATTTTTAGTCGAAAATGAAAATGGTTTAGGAATTAAATCACCGTCTTGCCTGATAAGATTGGCATAGCTAATTGAATTTTTATCCAAACGCGGGCAGGTCCCGGTTTTAAAATGCAAAATACTAAAACCTAATTCTTTTAAATTATCCGCTAGATGCTTACAAGCAGGCTCATTAATTCTACCCCCGCTAAAATGTTTTAAACCTACATGAATCAGGCCATCTAAAAATGTTCCCGGACAAATAATTACGCACTCTGAGTTAATCTCACCGTGATTAGTAACAACACCTGAAACTTTTCCCTGATTAACAATTAACTTCTCTACCTCGGCTTCCTTAATTACAAGATTCTTTTGCGCCTTAAGCAGCTTTTGCATATAAAGGCTGTATTTGCGCATATCAATCTGCGCCCGCGATGACTGCACCGCTGCACCACGAGAAGAATTAAGAATACGAAATTGTATCGCGCAGGCGTCAGCTGCTTTGCCCATTGCTCCGCCTAAGGCATCGAGATCTTTTACCAGCTGCCCCTTGCCTACACCGCCAATCGCCGGGTTGCAGCTCATCCTACCGATAGAGTTAACATCTAAGGTCAGCATGAGTGTTTTTACACCCAACCGGGCGCACGCCAAGCTAGCCTCGATACCAGCATGGCCGGCTCCGATAACAATTACATCAAAATTATGCATGGAAATAATTAAATAGAAACAGAGAATAATGGAACCGTTTCTATTTTTCTACCAACTAGGCAATAGAAGAATAGAAACGGTCCCGAATTTTAGCACTTAGAATAACCACAACCATGACACTTAACGCAGCCTTCCTCATGACGCAGAGCGCCCCCGCAATCAGGGCACATCCCGACGATATTAACCTGCTCATTAAGATCGGTAGATTGTAACTGATCATCATGGGAATGTTTCATTGGAATGGTTACTGATTCTGCCATCGCTAGTGCCGGTTGAGTATTAATCAAACGGCGCTCTACCACCCGAGCGATCGCATCAGCACAAGAAAAAATCCTTTGGCCTTTTTCCCAGGAAGGAGAAGGACAACGAATATTCCTCAACTGTTCAATAATAGATTTTACTTCAATATTCGCACGAAAAGCTAAAGAAACCAAACGTCCAGTTGCCTCCAGCTGGCTAGCCGCACAACCTCCGGCCTTGCCCATCTGAGTAAATAGCTCAAAGGGTTTCCCGTCTTCATCAATATTTATCGTAACATAAAGATTGCCGCAACCAGTAGAAACCTTAGTCGTCGTTCCAATAATTACTTCTGGCCGGGGACGCGGGGCAATCTCTTTTTTCATCTCATACATGCCCTTGGCCTCTTGTTTCTCTTTAGGCTTCCCGATATTTAATACCTGCTCTTCACGGCTTCTATCGCGATAGATCGTTATGCCTTTACAATTTGAATCAAAAGCCAAAACATAAGACTTACGTACTTCTTCAATCGTTGCCTCATGCGGAAAGTTTATCGTCTTACTCGTCGCATTATGCACATATTTCTGAAAAGCCGCCTGCATACGCACGTGCCACTCCGGCGCAATATCATGCGAAGTAACAAAAATCCTGCGCACATCTTCAGGAATCTCCTTAATATCTTTAATCGAAGCACTCAGTGCAATTTTTTCCATAAGCTGACTGCTATAAAAACCTCTCTCGTGGGCAACCTGCTCAAAAAGCGGCTCCACTTCCACCAGTTTATCATTATCCATCACACTACGATGATAAGATAATGCGAAAAGCGGCTCAATACCCGATGAACAGGGTCCAGCGATTATGCTAATTGTCCCGGTAGGAGCAATGGTGGTCAAAGTAGCATTCCGCATTCTGGTGGCTTGGTCTTTTCGATCATAAATACTGCCCTTAAAAGCCGGAAACACACCTTTGGTCTTTCCCAACTCCAATGATTTTTTATTTGCTTGATCTAAAATAAATGACATAACTTTTTCTGCCAGAGCGACCGCCTCTTCGCTATTATAAGGAATGCTTAAGCGGATCAATAAACTTGCCCAACCCATTACCCCTAAACCTATTTTACGCGTAGCCTTAGTAGCTTTCTCAATTTCCGGAAGCGGGAATCTATTTACATCAATTAAATTGTCTAAAAAAATCACCGCTAACCCCGTTACTTCCCCCAGCCTCTCCCAATCAATTTCACAACGCGATCCTAGTTTTTTACACATCTGATCTAAATTAATCGAACCTAAATCACAGCTCTCATATGGTAATAATGGCTGCTCACCACAAGGATTAGTACTTTCAATCATCCCTAATTTCGGAGTAGGATTATATTGATTAATCCGGTCAATAAAAATAATTCCCGGTTCACCATTTTTATGCGCCTGTTTTACAATCAAATTAAATACTTCTCGACTATTAATCTTCTGCACGGGTTTATGTGTATGCGGATCAATTAAATCATAATCCTCCCCCTTAACTAACCTGCGCATAAACTCATCAGTAATAGCGACGGAGATATTAAAATTAGTAATATGATTATTATTTTCTTTACAACAGATAAATTCCATAATATCGGGATGGTCTACACGCAAGATACCCATATTTGCCCCGCGCCGTGTGCCGCCCTGCTTAACCGCCTCGGTTGCCGCATCATAAACGCGCATAAATGAAATCGGACCGCTGGCTACTCCGCCGGTAGTTTTAACTACCGCGTTTTTCGGACGCAGACGCGAAAAATTAAACCCTGTTCCACCGCCAGATTTATGAATAAGGCTAGTAATCTTTAAAGTCTCAAAAATCGACTCCATGGAATCTTCGATCGGAAGAGTAAAGCAAGCCGAGAGTTGCCCTAATTCTTTTCCGGCATTCATTAAACAGGGAGAATTCGGCAAAAACTCTAAATTCACCATCATTTTAAAAAACGCATCCTGCAATGTTTTAATTTTTTCATCGCTTGCGCCGTATTGTCTTTCTGCGACAGCAATAGCGCTAGCCACCCGAGTAAACATTTGTTCCGGAGTTTCAATAAGCCTGCCTTCCTGATCCTTGCGTAAATACCTACGCTCCAGAACTTTGATGGCGTTAGGAGATAACTTTAATTCCATTTTTCACCTCGAGTAATTAGGAAGATTAATTTCAAATGACTTAAGCAATATAACAAAAGGCGTACCCATTGTCAATAAAAATTTACTAGATATTGTATAAACGTTTATTGAAATACACTACTGATTGTAGAAAAGAGCTTACCCGGCGACAAAGGGTTTACAGGACTCCCGAATAACTAATTCTGCAGGCAGCAGAATCTTTTTTGTTACTTTTTTACTTAAACCAATCAAACGATTTAATTCTTTAACACTTTCTTCAGCCATGCGAATCAAGGGCTGACGCACCGTAGTCAAGCCCACCGGGCCGTAAAGGCCCGAAGGATTATCATCAAAACCCACAATCGATAAATCATTCGGAATATGCTTACCTAATTCACGAGCCACAGCCATTACTTCCAAAGCCATCGCATCTGAAGCGACAAACACAGCAGTTGCCGGATCAACGGCCTTAATTAATTTCTCCGCCGCGCTTCTGGCTGCCCCTCGAGAATAATCAGTTTCAAAAATATAATCCTGCCTAATCGCAATGCTATTCTTCTGTAGTGCCCGCTTATAACCCTCCAGGCGCTTAGCAGCGGCCTGGGTATTTAAGTCACCTGAAATATGTGCAATTTTCTTGTGGCCTAGTTCAATTAAATAATTAACGGCATTCTCCGCGCCTCCGGCATTATCGATAGCAATACAAGAAACATCCAGATCATCCACATAATAATTAATTACTACGCTAGGCATATCTTTAGCTAAACTATCCTCTAATTGCGCGCGATTACCGATAATATCAGAAAAGATCACTCCCCCTACTCCGCGTAATGATAATGGAGTACGCGCATCCGTTAAATGTAAAAGTAAATCCAACTTTAAAACTTCACACATCGTACCGACGCCACGGATAAGTTCCAAGGCATAAAATGAATAAAACACCCCTTCATAGCGCGGAATAACCAGAGCCACAACATTACTTTTACCCGTAGCCAAACGCTGCGCAAAAATAGAAGGCTGAAATTTTAACTCCCGTACCGCCTTAGCAACTTTAACGCGATTAGATTCTTTTACCGTTCCGATTTTATTAATCACCCGGGAAACAGTCGTGATGGAGACGCCGCTTGCCTTAGCGACATCCATAATGGAGCTATTCTTAGAGGGGAATTTTTTTATACGCATTGCTATATACTAAACCTAAAATCCACTTATTAAAAAATACGAAAAATAACTTATTTAATACTATCTCCGATTTTAAACGGAGGGCTCATCCTCTTTATATCACAGGCAGAGATATTAGCTCTGGCCTGAATTACACTAATCGAACCTATCGATTTTGCATCACGATAAACATTAAAAATATCTCCTGCCTTAACTCCGGCAGAAGAACCTAAATCGATCACCACAAAATTACTCTCCAAATTTACCGCTAAAATCTTACCCGGAAAGGCCTGTATCTGTGCCTTCTCTTTTTCCGTAGACAGCGCTGAACGCACTACAATAGCCGGTAACTCCACGGATTCCCTAGATACTTTCTCGACACCTTCAGTCTTGCTGCTTTTTATCACATCCAATTCATTTTTAAGAGCATCAATTTTAGAAAGCCTATCTGTAAGCATGGTCTCCATCTCAGTTAAGCGCTTCTCTACTGTAGATTTTCCATCCTGAAGATTCTGAACTTTTTTATCCAAAATTTCCTTCCGGCTGACTAAGCTCTTCATTTGCCGGCTAAGAATACTATTCTCAGCCCGAATAGCTTTAACAGTATCCTGGATGGCGACCTTGTCATTTCTCTCCCGCACTACCTCTTGAGACATACTATCCAGAAGCTTCTGATTGTAATCAAGCTGTCTTAAGAGATCCTTTTTTTCATTATGTAAACTATTGATATCTAAAACCAAAACATTCTTTTCTCTCTGCAGAGTCTCATTACTAATTTGTAGGCTTCTTAATTCTACCTGAATACTGGATAATTGCATTTCTAGGTCTGTTTTAGCTTTAAGTACTGACCCCCAATAAGCATCTGTATTCTGTGGAACCGCTGCCTGCTCCTGAGCCGGTTGAGAAACACTAACCAGTGGCTGAGACTGCTTGCTCTTCTTGAGCTTATCAATTAGTTCATCCCGAGCTTTACTCGCTAGCTCAAATTTTTTCTGTAAATCATTAAGCTCTTCGACCCCTTTATCTCTTTCAGCTTGCAAAGAACCTATTCTATTTTGAGACTCTTTTAAATCATTTTCTATCTTCTCAATCTTATTCGTCAAAACCGTATTTTCAGTTTTTAAATCATTGCTTTCCTTGAGCAACTTCTGCTGTTGGCTAGCGGCCTGCATAAAAAGAAACAAGCAGACAATACAAAAACCAACCAAACCAATAATAATAAATTTAGTTTTCTTATCCATCATCTCTTCCCCCCTATTATAGTTGGGCGAATACTTTCTCTAAAACTAAACTAGCCGCGCCCATGGCTACGGCATTCTCTCTTAACTGAGCATAAACTATTTTTAAATTATTGGTTGATTCACGAAAAGCCCAATCACCAACTGTGCTCCTGACCATATTCAAAAATTCTTCTCCAGACTCTTCAAAGCCACCGCCAATAATTACTATCTGAGGATTAAGTAAGTTAACTAAATAAGCAATTTTAATCCCTAATCTTTTAGCTGCCTTTTCCAGAGCGCCCAAAGCTACCGGATTCTTTAAACGCGAGGCATGAAAAATACTTTTTAAATCTAAACTCTCCATATTTGTTGAACTAATACGAAAAAACTCTGCTGCCTTTTGCTCTTCTTTAAGTAATATATTTTTCACATCCTGAACAACCCCTAAATCTAAATCCCAACGCTTAATAAAACAAGGCTTAGCAGTTTCACAACCAAAAAGATCCTGCTCTTTATAATTATATACAGAAACTTCACCGGCATAACCTTGTGCGCCACGATAAAGTTCCCCGTTAATAATCATCCCGCAGCCTACCCCAGAAAACATATACAAAACGTTTTTATAATTTTCCTTAAGATTAAACCAATGCTCACCAAAACAGGCACTAGTTGCATCATTTTCAATTAAGATAGGTAGATTAAATTCTTTTTCCATAAATCCCCTTAAAGGAATATCCACCGAAGCATAAGTATAATAATGATCCATCTTCTGCGGCCAATGAATTGAGCCGTCTTTTTTATTAATTAAACCGGCAATACCCACGCCGATGCCTCGAATATTCTCAACATACCCTTTAGAGCGCCTCAAAATTTCACGCACAATTTCTAAAAGGCACTCTGAAACATCCTTAACCGATGCCTGCGGGCGAGCAATTTGCGTCTTAGTAATAATGTTGCCTTTTAAATCTACCAGCAACCCAACCATGTTCATCAGGTTCAATCCCACGCCAATCGCATATCCAGCACGCGGATTTAAATCCAACAATACCGGCCGGCGCCCGCCTTCAGATACATCCAGCTCTTTCTCGTAAACCAAATTAGATTTAATAAAATCATCAATATAATTGGTGATGCTTACGACATTTATTCCCATCTCCTGCGAAATATCTGATCGGCTAATCGGCCCCTGCCTTCTTAGTATGCCCAGAATTTCAATATTACGTTTTTCTTTTTCGCTAAATGCTTCTTTTTGTAAATCCAGCGTACGCATAGTATAAATTATTTTATCCGTCTAAAAAATTAACGAAAATTAAAATTTTACACAACTAAAACATAAATATTAAATTTAATAATTATCTTATTTATACTACTAAAGAAGCCTTAAGTCAAGTATTTTTAAGAGGTAAGGAAAATTCCCTGGTCGGCCAAAGTATTAATAAACATCCACCATAATAAAAGCACGGTCGATTATCCCCGCAGGTGAAATTATAACAATATTTACCACTTTTGTTCCGCTATCGGCATAAGAACATGAAAAATTTGCATCCGCTACCGTAGGAGTCGCTCCTCCTAAGTCACCAGACCAAAGATACTGCAACTCCACCTGATTACAACCGCTCTGCGGCATATTTACTAATGAAGAAACTAAATTATTTTGATTCTTTTCTAATATATAATGCGCAGAGCTTAACTCCGTCTTATTCATCTCAGTCAATACGGATTCATTCTTTAACGATAAATCCAAAAATGTTTTTAAATTATAACTAAGTTGCCCATTCTCCTGAATCTCCTTAAGCCGATCATTGGCCTGCGCCACGATCGCTGGATACTTATCCTGAGCATTCTTTAATAACAAATCATAGTAATCTTTGGCTTTCACTAGGTTGCCTTCCCATTGCGCTAAGAGCCCTAACTGATAAAAAGCAGAGATTACCTGCCCGCTCAATACAGTTTTAACGCTCAGCAAATCAAGATATTCCCTAGCTTTATTTATATTTGCCAAAACATAAGCATTAATCATGGCAATCTTATAAGTCGCCTCATCAAAATACTTAGTCTCCGGATAATTTTGAGTTAATTGCAAATAAAATTTTTGTGCATCACTATAAGCTTGCATTTTTTCTAAGTTGAAGGCCCGCAAATAGATTGTATCCTGATTAAATGCATCCTTCTGCCCTAATCCTTCAATTTTAGCATAAATTTTCTCCGCAAAAGCCATGTCATATAAACCCGTTGCTTTATAAACAAAAAGGCTGGCAATCTCAAATAACTCCGCAGTTAATTTATCCGGAGCAAGGACACCAGAAATCTCATCCATATAAATCTCATAAATACTCTGTGCTAATTCTAAGTTACCTTGTTTATAAAATCCCGCGGCTACAATTTTAAGCTGCGGCGAGGTCATCTTTTGCGCAACCAACCCCTCCACATAAAGTTTATAAATTTCACGGGCTTTTGATTTTTCTCCATAAACTAAAAGTTTATCCGCAACCTCTTTAATTAAATCCAGATCACTAACTTGCTTGGCATAAACAACCACATCCATAACTAAAGACTCTAAAGCCGGCTGGGCAAAAGCATCAAGCTGATCACGATGAAACTGCCAAAGCAAAAGCCTACTCTTAACCTTAAGGCAATTGCCGCTTTCTGTTTGGCCAATCACTTTATCGGTATTTTCAACTAGCTGGCCACGATAGGTATTCCCATTAGCAAAATAATCATCCCAAGCCTGTTTCTCCTCTAGGTATTTAAGCTGCAGATAACGTGCATTAGCTTTGTAATAATCCAAACAAAGTTGGGTAGGCTTATCTTTGTCCTTAAAATTATTTAAAAATTCAATAAATTCATTATACTGATTGTCAGTTAAATATTTTAATTTAGCTTCTTCAAGATTAGCGCAACAAGCGTTGGTTTTTGGCGCTACCGGCTGAGCAAAAAAAACCGCCGGCATTCCTAAAATCATACTTAAAAATATTACTACACATCTTAAAAAAGCTAACATATATTCCTCCCCCTAAAACATCTCTTTGTCCCCACTAGCGGGCTTTTTTGGTACGCGTTTTTTTAATTACCGGATTTTTCCAAAACTCCCTAATCACATAATAAGCCTTACGTGGAATGCGTTTATTTAGCCCATTCTCTAACTGTGGGCTTAAAGCCACCATACCAAACCACTCCTCATTCATATTCTTATTTCCCGTAGCGCGGATATCATAATAATAACTGCCGTTACTCCAGCTGCTTTCAGTGTCTTGCTCTTTCCAGCCTTCAGGATTATCGGCATTATGTTTCCACCATTCATCCGTCCACTCAAAAACTGTTCCTCCGATGCAGTTTCCCGCGCCCCTCTTATGATTCGCCAAATTTTCATAAATCTGATTCCATTGTGATTGCAAAAAAAACGCCTGCATATTTTGATCTTCTTTTTTTAAATAAGCATCATAGCTATCTGCACCGAACTCGGCTAAAAGTACCGGTTTATCAAATGTCATTTTAAGGGAATTAAAAAGGTTTCCAAAAGTTTTACCGCGATAAATTATACAGGCTACAAAATCCACATCCTGGCAAAATCTATTGGCAAATTCTAACCCCACTAACTCTCCGTTGCCCAAACCAACCGGGTGCATTTTATCTATTTTATGTACTTCTTTAGATAACTCATTCACAAAAGAATAATAAATTTCTGAACGCATATTTTTTTGTTTCTGCGGATCAGGCTCTAAGTCTATCTCCGGGCTGCTCCAAGGATTTACATGCCCCAAGCAGGAATAATTATTTTCATTACCTAAAATCCAACCAAGAATCCCCGGCTCATCTTTATAATTATTAACCAACTCCAAAAGCTGCTGCTTTACTTTTTCCTGAAATTTTTTATCCCCATAAAAAGGGCAGGGATACTCCCAAAATCCCAACCAATCACCTAATAAAGTACGGATGCCATATAAATTATATAAATCTCTGATTACCTGCCTCACCTCTTCAGGATTATCATGCGATTGATAAAGACGAATTGTATTAACGCCCATCTCCTGCATTAACTTACCATCGACAATCCATGGCTTATTCGGATCACTCCACCAATCATATTCATGATTTGATCCTATCGGAACGGGGCTGTAGCAGACTCCTTTTACAATATACGGCCGGCCATTAACCATCAGGCGATAATTCCTATTCTTTAATTTTTGAATACTTGTGCCTTGTACAGTTTGACAAGAAGATAGAATTAATACCAAAAAAAAGCTACAGGCCACAAGCAGAAAACGCTTGCAGCCTGTAGCATTAATCATAATTTTCTTAGAATCACTCAAACTTAATTTCATCCAGATAGAATGTTGCGCCTTCCGGGTTGTTATCCACGTTAGTTGACCAGGCAAAACCACCGATAACATAAGCCATATCTTTACCTTTTAAGTCAATCGTGTATTGCGTCCATTCCTTATTCAAAAGCACCGGGCCAATAGTCGCGCTATCTGAATCCGAAAACTCTCCCATGATACCACCGACCTTAAACTCTTCGATACGCTCACCGCCTACTGCGCCACGCGCCCAAAAAGTAAGTTTAGTGGCTAAGGAAAGATCGAATCCGGCATCCACACTACCCCAGTTATTAGCGGGATTCTGCCAAAAAATTCCAGCCCAGCGTGCACCCTGAGCAGCTTTTCCATTATAGATGATCTTAACGCAAGTATCACCTAAATACGCATCTTCTTTTGAAGAACCATCATATTTTATGTCACCATAATCACCCATCCAACCAGAAGGAATAAAATGATTGGCGATTGATGAACGATCGGCATAAATATAAAATGGCATCGCTTGCTGTTTTTTACCTTCTGGCTTTAAGGCTGAATCAACCTCAAATTTTATATCATCAATATAAAATGTCGCGCCATTAGGATTTAGATCCGCGGTAGTCGTCCAACCAAAA
>CAYHRM010000016.1:0-16594 GCA_964359035.1 uncultured Planctomycetales bacterium | reverse complement strand
AACTTTTTCATCGTAGTAGCACTTCCCATCTTAACGATATAATCATTAATATCTAGGACATAAAAAGGATACCCGAATGAATCCACTACATTGGACAAAAAATTATAACGATCCTTAAGTTGTTGCTCCGCCTTTTTGTGTTCGCTATCTAAAATCTCAAATTCAGCGAGGCGCTTTTGTAATAATTTTAACTCTTCCAGAAGCTCTTCTTTAGTTTTGTCCTCTTGCTCCATAACTCCCCCCCCATAAAACAAAAACCCAAAACTCGCAATTTAAAAAAAATTATTACATTTGCTTTTTTTTACAGGCATTCAAAAAAGCCTCCACAACCACCGGATCAAACTGTTTACCGCTCTGTTCACAGATCAATCTTATCGCTTCTTCACGAGACAAAGCTTGCCGATATGACCGGTTGCTCGTTACTGCATCAAAGGTATCCGCGATAGCAATTACCCGAGCAATAAAAGGAATATCTTCGCCCTTAAGCGCATCCGGGTAACCCGTACCATCATACTTTTCATGGTGATGCTTCACTCCTAATATCGATTCATAAAATTCATTTACTTCACTTAAAATCTTAGCTCCAATATAAGAGTGTTTCTGTATCTCTTTCCGTTCATCTTCGCTAAGTAAACCAGTTTTATTTAAAATCGACTCAGCTATACCAATTTTGCCTACATCATGAAGTAAAGCAGCAATACGCAAATTCTCAAAAAACTTATCCGGATCTGCCCCGCAAAATTTACCCATGCCTTTAAATTCTGCTGCCACCACCAATGCATACTGCGTAACACGCTTGGTATGGCCCTGCGTATACGGATCCTTAGCTTCAATCGCTGAACTAAGCGCAAAAACAGTTTGTAAAAAAAGGTTTTTATTTTTTAACAGCTGATCATTGAGGCCCTGAAATAAACTAGCATTCTGGATAGCCATCACCACATCAGAGGAAAGAACAGATAAAAATCCTAATTCTTCATCCGTAAAATCCTCCCCATCAAGTTTTCTTCCCAGGAACAAAGCAAAAATAAGTTTTTCCCGAAAAAAACCTGGGACACAAGCCATAGCATTATAAAGCACAAATTGATCCTTGATGTTTTCCTGTAATTGCCCGCCCATAATTCCAATATGGCTAAAGAGAAGATAATCAGCTTTTATGATCTGAGAATGCATCTGCGTAAAATAGCTGATGATTGGATTTTCACTTGAAATCCGAATAAATCCTTTAGGAATTTTTAATCCGGATTTTCCTTTTGAGGTATGCGCTACATAAGCGTCCCGGGTTTGATCATAAAGCAAAAGGCTGGCGTGTTCTATACGTAAAAACCTTACCGTGCTTCTTAAAAGCAGCTTAACCAGCGTATCCACATTATGGATAAGTATCATCCGTTTGGCTGCTTTTTCAAGTTCTTTACGATAATCTAATTGTGTATTCTGCATTGATAAATTATCCTTGTTTTCCGTCGAGAATATACTTTTTTATTTTAGAACGCAGTTCATCCAGGTCAATCGGTTTAATTAAATAATCCCGCGCCCCTAAAACATGCGCCGCATTCTCAGAAAGCTCATCATCGCTGCCGGTGATCATGAGCGCCTGAACCCCAGGATCAATTTCTTTCATCCTTTTTAAAACCTCAAATCCGTCCATCCCCGGCATCTTTAAATCTAAAAAAACCCATTCCGGCTTACTCAAATTAAATATTTTTAAAGCCTCCTCCCCGCAAGTTGCTTTCTCGGCCTCTAGGCCTAAACGTTTAAGAAAATCAACCAAAAAATTTCCCACCTCTACCTCATCATCAACCACAAGTATTTTCATAGCTTTCTTCCTCCCTTTCTAAAATAAAGTTAATTTATTTACCTTTAGGCAACTCAATAAAAAAAACCGTTCCTTTCAGATACGTAGAAACAAACCAGATCTTACCTTTATGATTCTCCTCGATAATTCTTTTTACTACATATGCCCCAATACCCGAACCAGATTTATATGATGATTTTGTCGTAAAAAATGGTGCAAATATTTTATGCTTATCCTCTTCTTTAATCCCGATACCATTGTCAGATATTTTAATCGCATAACAATCTGCCGAAGAGGTAAGGCTTAATTCCACAGATGGCAGAAAAGTTCCCTGATCCTGGTTACTAAACTGAGCTTTCATTTCTTTAGTCGCTTCATAGGCATTATCCAACATATTATAGATTACCTCAATAAACTGGGATTTAATACCGTAAATAGAATCATCTGCTCCAAAATCACATTTAATCGGTAATTGCACAGACTCATGTTTAACCATAAGTAAACTACAGGCAAGATCGGCAATTTCTTTTAAAGAAATTTGAGTAAATAAATTTTCTTTATTTTCCACTTTAGCAAAATTTAAAATTCCTTTTATAATACCATCAGTTCTTTTTACATTTTCAATCAATGAGCGGGATATTTTTGTCAAATAATCAAAGGTCTTTTTTAATTCTAAATCTTTCTGGAGCAACTCCGGATACTTAGCACTAAAATCTTCAATTTCATTTTTTAATTCACCACTAGCCAAAGAGAATTGATTAAGCCGATTCTTAATCTGATGCGCCACGCCATCAGCCATCCCGCCGATTGAAGCCAGCTTTTCAGCAGCAAACATCATCTCCTGAGACTCTTGCGATTCTTTAAAAAATACACAATTTTCAATCGCCAAAGCTGCCTGACGCGAAAGAATTTTAAAAACATTTATATCTTCATCAGTATAAGGCTGAGTATTGATTTTCTCTCCTAAAAGCACAAAACCAAGCAGCTTATCACCAATAAATGCCGGAATAACCGCCCTTGATTTAAAAATTATTTCCAATAAATTCCTTACTTGCAAAGGTGTTTCTTCAAGCAGAAAAGGTTCGCGTTTTTCCTTAAGATAACTAACAAAAGAATGCTCAGCGTTAAAACTCTTGGTAGGCTCTCCAATAATGGATTTACCGCGGATCCATGCTAATTGATATTGCTTACTTTCCTTATTTATAATAAAAATTGCAACAAAATTAAGCCGAATCGTGCTTTTTAAGATATAAACAATAAGCTTGGATAACTTTACTAAATCATGTTCAGTGGCCATACCATTTGCCGCCTGCAAGAGTATCCTCTGATAACGACGCTGTTGCGCCAAAATAACTGCTTCAGCTTTCATTTGCAGAAAACGGTAAATAAGCGGCCCCATGGTTGCAAAAATAACCGCTAAAGAAGTAGCAACCAAGCCTGAACCTGTACGACTAAGTACAATAAATGGTATACCTAAAACAAAGGTATATACCACTAAAAATATACCCAAACGAGTAATAGCTATTTTAATATCAAACAACCTCTTACTAACAATAGCGTAGGTTATAGTTAGAGGCATTAAAATAAAACAATAATTCCCCCATGGTATCTCAAAACCAAACCCATTTGGAAAGGTAGAACCACCTGCAATAAAACCAAAAAATGAACCGATACATAAAAACTTTAACTGCTCGCGATATATTCCTCTGCTATTAAATAAATCTTTAATAAGTAGAATATATGAAAAAGATGTACTAATAACAAAAAATAGTGAATAAATAAGATATGGATACCCTGGAAATGTTGGTATAAATAAAAACTGCTTACCTTCTTTAAAATTAGGGAGCCATTGTCCTGGCAATAAAAAGCTCATTGACAAAATTAAAATGGCAGCGATATAGTTGGCGAGAATTATTTTTCTTTTATCTTCATAACCACAAAATAAAATCACAAAATGAAAAAAGAAAACTGGAATAAAAGTCGCAAAACGATTATTATATTGAACCCATAGTAGATATTGTTCTCCGCGTATCTGAAGATAAGCTACCCCAGTACATAAACACCATCCTGACGCAAATAACAATGTCAATGCCCAAACAAGGCCAAGAAGACTTCTTCGAGCTTTAACAAGTACAAAAATAGCCACTATTAACGTAGCTAATCCATTAATTAAACTTACAATTCCGTATATTTCGCTAGTCGTTAACATATTCATCATTTAAATATGTTTTAGTAAAATAATTCTTTGCCAGCCTACTTGTAAAATACTTTTCGAAGCTATCCTTTGGCCTATAACCAAGCTCAATTTTTGCTTTATCTATATTACAATAGTAAGGATTATGCATTGCTTGAAGTAAAAAAACATACGGAAAACTAAAGTTATTAAACTTTAAGGCTACCCTAGTTAATGTATTTACTATAGGTTTAAGAAATGCACCACGCAAACGGGTTCTTTTCAAGCTGAATGCTTCTCTTATAACATTACAAACATCCTGTATTGTGTATCGTTTATCATCAGCTATTTGATATACGCCTTTTGCATTATTTTCTATCGCGCAAACAATTGCCTCTGCTAAATTCTCCACAGAACAAAGGCTTACGTAAGGATTCCCTGAAATATACTGTAGATATCCTAATTTACACCCTTTTATAAAATAATCAAAATCTATACCTGATACTTTTCCGTAAACAACAGGTGGACGAAGGATAGCAATTCTGACTGCATTATCGATACCAAATCTAATCAATAACTCCTCAGTCTTAAGCTTAGCTAAACCATAAGCATTATCAGGATGAAGCATAGTTTTCTGACCATCTATATCATCCTTAAAGCCACCGGCTGCTACCGAAGACAAATAAATAATCTGCTTTAAACTGCCCTTATTTATATTCTTTAAAATATTCCTAACTGTTTTCCTGTTATTAAGATAGATTGACCTATAGGTATGGCCCAATATCTTGCCGTGAGCAAGAATCACAAAATCATAATGCTTTTCTTTTAGGAGGGAGATATTATCTTTAGCAAGATCTGCAAAAAATATAAAATTTACCAGATTTTTTAATGTCTCTGCTTTTTTTGATGAGCGAACATATACATCAATATTTTCTTTACCATAAACTTTACTTAAATGACTAGTTATGAATTTACCAATATATCCTGTCGCGCCAACAATTAAAAATTTCATAAATTATTTTTTGCAATAGATTTTATAATTTCTTAATATTAAAAAACAGGTAATTCGTCGAATCCGTCAAATCTTCAAACTTTATTTCCGAAATATTATTTAGATTTTTAGCCCACGACAGCATTTCCTCCTTAGTGCGATGAATCATATTCCACTCTCCTAATAATTCATAATAAGCTCTATGACTAAAATTTACCGCAGAAGCATTGCAAATAAACAAAGAGCCCCCCTTGTTTAATAATTGGAATAGTTCTTTTGTCAGTCTCGAGGCAAACCTTTCCCTCAAATAGTCAAATAATCCAGATGCATATATTAAATCCTGATTTCCAAGAAGATTCTTTAATTCCTTATCTTTAATTAAATCAATTATATTCTTGTGAAAATAGTTAATATCCAAAAACTTGCTGCTCTCATCTGTTAGGTCCTTAACTCGCTCTTTTACATAATCTAAAACTTTATTCTCAAGGTCCAGACAAGTGAAGGTTAACTTCTTGCTAATCTTCCCTTCTTCAGCCAATTCTAATAATTCTCGCGCAGGTCCACTGCCTACACTTAGTATTTTCATTCCGTTGTCCTTCTTAATTATTTCTAAAATCTTTTTTTTAAAAAAATCCTTACGCCTTACATTAGATATCGCAAAGGCTACATTGCAAGTATAGTTATTGATTAATTTTTCATATGAGCATTTCCCCAAATACCTATTCCCTGAATAATCAAATATATAGTTCATCACTATATAATCCCCCGGATAACCTAACGGCTTACGATAAATCTGCCTATTAACTTCTGATGGTTCTTCAATTAAAGGAAGAATAATTTTTTGATAATAGTCTTGGTACAGTTTATAATCAAGCTTACTAATATTTTTTACAATTGCCCATATTTTTTCAAAATAAAAATCTAATTCTACAAAAATATTATTCTTTTGCAACGTAACAAAATTATTCCTACTTCCATCATTTTGATTGCTATTATCAAATTCATCAAATTTAAATTTAATTATTTCAAGATAATTCTTAAATTTTTGTGTCAAATCAATAAAATTACTATCTAATAATTTTTCTTTTTCAATAATAACCTCACCCATTTTTACCCTTTCTGTAAACCTTAACAACATTATTTCATTCTAATAAACAAAAAAGCGTAGCATTGATTAGCTACGCTTTTCTAAGTTTCCCATTTTTCATATTTTTCAAAGCTTAAAAGATAAAGTTAGAGCATAAAGATTATCAAATGTACGATACTTTCCGTTAATTCCACCTGAACCAACACTATTATTAACCTTCCTTGTATCAAAAAACATCGCAGCGTAAGCAAAATCAAGGCTTACGTTTTTATTAAAACTATATCCTGCTCCTAAAGTTATGGAATTAGAAGGAGCATCCGGCAGAGAAGATTCAAAATTCGCCTGAGCAATCGGTGTCTTATGATGAAAATAACCGGCCCGCAGCTTCAGCTTATCGTTGAATTTATACTCTGTTCCCAACGCGTAAGAAAAAACACTATGCCAGTTCCTTTCGAAAGTAGGATTCACATAACTATTTAAATAAGTGGTCCGCGTAGAGTTTGTTTCACTCGGATAATCATAGCTTGTTTCTTTCGTGCTCGACCAATCCATCCACTCTGTATCAAACTCAAATGTCCATTTATCAGTTGGTTTAAAACAATAACCTAAGACCATGCTCTGTGGGAGCGTAGCATTAGAATTAACATCCGTTTCGTAAGAAGTGCCGAAAACAGCGGAATAAGAATACGGGGCAGCGATATTTAAATTATTAAGATTAAGTTTACCCTTGTACTTTACATGTACCGGGCTACGGTAGATAAAACCGAAAGAATGTTTCTCGTTCAGTTTATATAAAGCCGATAACCGGTATCCCCAAGCATTGTCTTCCTTTCCCTCAACTTGAAAATCACCGTCTCCACCAAGCCCTTGATAAAGTTTCCTGCGCATATCTACTTTGGCCCGCGTATAATCAACAGCAACGCCCAAGGAAAGATTGCTATTTATTTCATAAGCAGCGGTAAACATGGTATCTTGTGTACTTAAATCCGTTTTAGTAGCGACATACCTGGAAAAACTATCCTCTGCCCAATATGTTCCTAGCCCCCAATAAGAAGTAGCGCCGACACCAAATGCAAACTTCTCCAGGCCAAAGTTACTTACAACATAACCATTAGGAACAGTGAAAACCTGCCTACGCATATCCGTCTCATTTCCAGAATAATCTTCATAAGTAATAAATGGCTGAATGGCTGTAGCTCCAAAAGAAACATCTAACTTGCTTTTTAACTGAGTAAGCCCGGCAGGGTTATAATAAACCGCGGATGGATTATCGGCCTGTGCCACAAATGCAGAACCTTTTCCTAATGCTGCAGCGTCGGGAACTTCAAGGCGAAACGCTCCTGAACCGGCACACAAACCATTTTTTACTAAAAAAACTAAAAGTAAACAAGTACAGAGAAAAAATATTCTCTTCATCATCCTTTGTTTCTCCTTTCGTTGGGCCTTAACCTTATTTAGTCTTAACATTATATAGCGCAATACTTATGAAAAAACTAATTAAGATCATTTTAATGTAATTTTTTACTCTTGTCCAGTGTTTTCTAATTTGAGTATTTCCAATAATTCCGGGGACACGACACTTAATTCTAGGCTAATATTAAAATAAGAATTAAGTGTCGTGTCCCCAGAATTCCAGAATTAAAAAATTACCCCTAACTCACTCTTATCCATCCACCCAATTTTCCCATCCGGGCGCTTAATCTTATACCAATTTTCAGCCTTATCCAACACCTCAACTTTATTGCCTTGCGTAAGCTTAAAATACGTTGTTGCCCCTGGCAACGGCTCAAATTTAACCAACGCTTCTTTGCTTATCACTATCGCCCCCCTATCCAAATAAGCTATTTTACTATTTAATGAAACAATCGAAATAATAAATACTACAACTAGGCCTGAAAGAAAAATTTTAATCCCCCGCTTGGCTCCGCTAAAAATCAAACTACACACCAGAGCCAAAAGCACTAAAATATAAATCAACGATAAAAAAACCGTTAAAAAATTAATCGTTACATCGGTAAATAATTTATTAACTATTTTCTCCAACCAATTGCCAAAAAACTGCTGATCTAAATTCAAAGAAGACAAAACATATTCATAATTAGATTTTAAATCGCTATCATTAGGGATAAGCATTAATGCGCGTTCATAATTAAGCACCGCTTTACCCAAATCCCCTTTTTTAAAATAACTATTCCCTAAATTGTAATAGAGATTACCGCTTTCTAAGCCCAAGTTAAGCACCTTGGTGTAATCATCAATTGCCGCCTCGAATTTAGCTTCTTTATAATCAAAGTTGCCTTGATAAAAAAATTGATTTTCTTCAGCCATGTTCGTTCCTTGCGCAAAAGCACTACGCAAACAAAAAACTACCACCAGGCAAACAAAACAAAACCCAAATAACTTTACTAATCTTAGCTTATTCATACTTTATTGCGTTGCAAATAGTCAATTGCCTCTTCCAGCTTTTTCAATGAATTTTGCATATTTTCTTTAGTTAATTGCGAAGCAGCATAACGAACCATATCGCACTCAGAAAAAATATTCCTTAAATTCGCCAGGATTTCTTTAGGTATACTTTTATGTTTAAGCTGTTCATCGATAATACTAGTAGTTATGCCTTTTGAAGATAAATGGAACTTATTACCTAAATATTCCTGTAAAACATCAAACAATGCGTCATAAAATTCCCCAGTGCTCCTTTTCTCTAAAAATCCTCTTGCCCGGATAATACCTGCTTTTGCCCTCTGAGGAGCCAAAAGCTGCCTGGCATATTTAACATCTGTAGCCAGCTTTCTCTTGCGCGCATGCAACATCACCATCAATAAATAAAATAACAAAGGAACAACCTGAAACCCCAAAAATATCTTATTCCTATAAAAATACTCTTGCTTTTTCCTTAATTCTCCGGGGTTATCTTTAATATAAATTATATCCCTTCCTAATTTCTCTTCCTTAACAAAGGTACGCGTAAGCTGTTTACCTTCGGTTATTTTAATCTCCTCTTCTTTTTCCGGCTTAATTATTTTAATCAAAAATGGCCCCCGAGTAATTGTTTCATAAAGATCAGTTTGCGTATTAAAAAAACTAAAGCTCATGGCTGGTATTTCTTTAATTGAAGCATTTAAGGGAATCAATACCTGATCAAAGGTTTTAATCTCTTTGTCCTGCTTAATCTGAGGTTCATAAACTTTAAAATCACTACCCAAGCTCAAAGTAGATAAATTTACGGTATTAAAATTCCCCTGACCGCGTACCACTGCTTTTAAAGTAACCGGATCCCCTACTTTTACTTCCAAGGGGCTCACTGATGCCTGAAAATCAAAAACCCCTAATGCGCCCGAAAAACCTTTCGGCTCATTCTGAACAGGTAAAGATAAAACCGTCACCGAAATATCCGCTGATTCTAAATTCATCGGATAAGCTTGATATCCGCCAAAAAAATTATCCAGGACATCGGAGTTAAAAAAACTATCAGAAAAACCAGCGCCTTGCCGATTAACTTGTTTTCTCACAATAAGATTACATTGCGTAGTAGCCGGGCCAAGATGAAATTCCCCGGGCTTTAATCCAAAAATCGTCGCCTGAAATTCAATCACATCATAATTTATCCCACCCACCAGTTCCTGATATTGCCTAGGCAACTCAAATTTGCCCACAGAAAAACCATCATGATTAAATTGTGGAAATTGAATATCCCTAACCCCTAGACTGTTTACAAATAATTTAATCGTAAGGCCAACGACCTCGTTAAGATAAACTTTATTCTTTCTTAACTGCAGCGTTAAAAATATTCGATCATTTAAATCATTTACCTGCGACTGAGCTTCCAATGAAGGCTGATTTTCCGCCTGAGCCGCTGTCTCTAAAACCTCAATATTAATCACATTGGAATTATAAGTATTGCCATTATGCTCAAATTTAAAAGGCCCCAGTTTAAATGAGCCCACCTTAGTCGGCAAAAGCGTGTAAACATAAGTAACCGAGCTAGTTGTTTGCCCATTAATAATTGACATCCTCGTAGAGGGGCCTAGATAACGCACCTGGAATCCTTCGATAGTTGATAATTCCGGAACAGGCATATTTTGTGAGCCATCAAAAGTAAGATCAAGCTGCAGCGACTGCCCCAAGCCAACTTTATTTCTATCTACCGTGGCTTCAAAATTAAGCTCCTCAGCCAAAACATGCGTATATAATAAAAAAATTATGGCTATAAAAATTTTTGCTATTCGAACTGTTTTCTTTACCAATCCTTCAACACCTTCCCTTCGGTACCTTTTCTAACATCTTTGAGCATACCAGTAACATTTTCCTCCTGCCGATATCCTTCAAGCAGCATGTTTGCCTCTTCCTTAGACATTTCTTTTAACTCTTCCGATTCAGACCTAGCTGACTGCTCCTGCTTTTCTTGACCCACTTGAGCAGACTGTTGAGACGGTTGGTCTTGACCTTGCTTATCCTTAGATTTTTCCTGCTCCTCTAACGCAGAAGCAGATTCCTGTTGATTCTCCGCCTGATCTTGATTTCGCTTTTGTTGCTTCTGATTATCTTTACTCTCTTGCGGTTGCTGTTTTAATTTTTCTTTAAGTTCCTTAAGCTTCTCTTCCACAATCTTATAATTTACTTTTGCATCATCATCTTTAGAACCTAGCTCCTGCGTGCGCTTATAATTATTAAGCGCCCCTTCCAGCAACTGCACCGCAGAAGAAAGATCCGTATTTTCTTTTGTTAATCCTAACATATATTTAGAATTCCCCAAATTATAATTAGCCTTTATTTCAAGCTGCTTATCTTCGGTAATTAACGACTTCTCAAAAGAGCTGTTTGCTTTTTGATAATCATTAGTTTTATATTGCGCAGTTCCGGCGTCAAAATTTATAACCGCTGAATCCGGCTGCTTAAAAAGTGCCTGGTCATACTGCTTGGCAGCATCTACATATTTTTGATCATGATACAACCTGTTTCCTTTTTCCACTATCCCGGCCGCACCCAAAGCAAATGCCGGCAGAGGAAGCCAGTATGCCATAATTATAATACTAAAGAATATTTTTTTCATTATACTGAGTTTTTTCGATCACTAATTACCGCTTCTAATAAAATTAAACACAGGCCAATAGCTAAAGGTATCTGAAATCTTTCTTCATAAAGTTTATTCATTTTTCCTTCAGCTTCGCGTTTTTCCATTTTAGATAATCTCCCCTGATAAAGCAAATCCAAGCCAAAATCAGTATTAGTAGAACGAATGTATATACCCCCGGTAGTCAAAGCGATTTTCTGTAAAATCTCTTCATTTAAACGAGATTTAACGGCATTACCTTCATTATCTTTTAAAAATTCCTTACTGCCATCCTGACGGTTTAAAAAAACCAATTCTCCTTCTTTAGTACCAATACCAATACAACATATAATTATGCCTTCTTTTTTTGCTTCTTGAGCAAGTCGAAGCGGGTCACCCTCATGATCTTCGCCATCTGTAATAATGATTAGTACCTTAGATTTTGACTCTCCGGCAGGATAACTACGCAATGCTTCTTTTATCGCACTTGAAATCGAACTGCCACCCCGCGGAATAGTATGAACATCTGTATTTTCCAAAGATAATAAAAATCCGCCGTAATCAATAGTTAAGGGGCAGGCTAAAAATGCGCTACCCGAAAAAGCAATCAAACCAACCCGATCCCCTTTAAGAAACTGTATAAAATCACCAATTGCCAATTTAGCCCGATCTAAACGATTGGGCTTTATGTCACTAGCTAACATACTATTTGAAGTATCCAATGCAATAATTATATCCAGGCCTTTACGTTTTAGCTCCTGCCATTTAAATCCCCATTGCGGGCGCCACAAGGCAAAAAAACAAAACAATAATCCCAAAATCAATAAATTTGCTTTAATTTTCTGCCGATTTAGATTAACCTGCGCCAACAGTTCAATCAGTAAACCTTTTTGCGCAAATTTATCCCAAATCCGCTTACGCATCCTAAGGGCCCAAAAATGAAACAAAATTAAACCCGAAGTAACAAAAATAAAAACCCAAAAATATGGTTGAGCAAAGCCCATCTTTTAAGGCACCTTTCTTAAAACCGTATTCGTCAAGACTACTTCTAAAAACAATAATAATAATCCCGGGACAAGAAACCACGGGAATAATTCATTATATTGCTGATAACCTTTTTCCTGCATCGGCGTCTTTTCTAGTTTGTCAATTTCACCATAAATTTCTCGCAAACTTTCGGTATCCGTAGCCCGATAAAATTTAGCGCCTGTAATCGAAGCAATCTTTGTTAAGGTATGCTCATCAAGGTCTATTTCTACCTGCTGATAAGCCTTGTTACCAAAAAAATCACGCACCGGATAAGGCACCAGCCCCTTACCCCCTGCACCAATAGTATAAATCTTAACTTTCAAAGCTTTTGCCGCTTCAGCTGCAGTTAGTGGTGATATCGTTCCCAGGTTATTGCGCCCATCCGTAAGCAGAATAATCACTTTACTTTTAGCCTTACTATTTTTTAAACGATTTAATGCCGTGGCGATTCCTGAACCAACCGCCGTGCCGTCCTCAAGCATTCCTGACTTTACCCGTTCCAAATTAGTCGCCAGCCAATTGTAATCTAAAGTTAAAGGACAAACGGTATAGGCCCGGCCGGCAAAAGTAACAATTGCAATCCGGTCATTTTTTCTTCCTCTGATAAAATTTCTTACGACATCCTTAATTACTTCCACCCGGCTTTCTCTTTTACCGTTAATTTTGAAATCTTCAGCCAACATGCTCGTCGAAGAATCCAGGGCTAAAACGATATCTACGCCTTCAGTAGTAATCTGAGAATCTGCAATTGGCGACTGTAACCGGGCTAAAGCCAAAATAATTAATACCGCAGCCATCAAACGCAGATAAATAATTTTCTGGCTTAACAACACTTTAAAAGTTGGCTTTAAATCTAAAAGCAGCTCTTGTGAAGAAAATTTAAACCCACTAGATAGATTTTTCTTTTCTACATAAATAATTATTAAAACAACAAAGGGCAATAAAAATAAAAATAGCGGGCTCTGAAAAATCATTTTACGGCTATTTCCTCTTTTGTCTCATCTACCACTTTTTTAGCAGATAAAAAAATTGTATCCATCTCTATGATAGAAGGAATATGTTTTGCAAATTTAACCAGATCACAGGCCAAAAGAAACTCTTTTAATAATATTTTATGATCACTGACCAATTGTCCATAGTCGCGCACATAGAATAAAAATTCCTCGGTAGTCATTTCCGGGGCTTTTAATAAAAATCTATTTTCTAAATAATGCCGGATAATATCCGAAACTTCACTATAATATTCTTTAATCTTACCCTGCTGAATTAAATCTTTTGCTTTGAGTTTTTCTAATTGTTCATAGGCAATCTCATGCGCTAATTTTTGAATAACCATAGCCAGAGTTTTCTTGCGCTTAGATAAAAACTTAAATAAAAATACTAAACTAGCTAAAATAACCAAAATCGCCAAAAACAGTAAAATATTTACTTGGTTACTTAAGCTTAATGGGCCTTTAATATCGCGCAGGGTTTCCTTTATCAACGCCTTCTCCTCTCACGAGACCTAAAAAATTTCAGCAAACTTTGCGCATAAGGTATATCCGTGCGCACATCAATACTATCAACACGTAAAGAGCGAAAAAGTGTTTCTCTTTCTTTAATTCTTTGCTGATTTTTTCGCGCGTATTCTTGACGTAACTTTTTATCTGATGTATCTAAAATAAAATCGCGTTTTTTCTCCGCATCAAATAATTTTACTAATCCCATATCCGGAAACTCCAGCTCCCTAGGATCAGTGATGGTTACGGCGACAATGTCATGCCGTTTATTAGCTACGGCCAGCATTTTTTTAAAATTAGGCGAGAAAAAATCAGAGATAATAAAAGTAACCGTCTTACGAGTAGTTACGCGATTAAGGTATTCTAAGGCCACAGTAATATCTGTGCCAATACCTTGAGGCTTAAAATAAAGCGCCTCGCGAATAACGCGCAGGACATGGCTGATCCCCTTCCGCGGAGGAATGAATTTTTCTATTCTGTCAGTGAAAGCAATAAAACCAACCTTATCATTATTCTTAATCGCAGAGAACGCCAAGAGGGAACAGAGCTTTGCCGCTAACTGCATTTTTAACTGCTCTGCGGTACCAAAATACGAAGAGGCAGACATATCTAATAAAAGCATCACCGTCAGCTCGCGCTCTTCTACGAACTTCTTAACAAAAAGGTTTCCGGTGCGCGCGGTAACATTCCAGTCAATAGAACGAATCTCATCGCCCGGAGAATACTCCCGCACCTCATAAAACTCCATACCTTTGCCCTTAAAGACACTCTGATACTGGCCGGCAAATACATCCGTAACCATACGCGAGGTAGTGATCTGAATACGCCGTATTTCACGTAATGTTTCTTTGGGTATCATTAGTTTAAAAGATTATTAAGGAACATCAACTTCGCTAAAAATCTTTTTGATTATATCATCAGATGTCTTTTCCTCAGCCTCTGCTTCATAACTGACAATAATTCTATGCCTTAAAACATCCGGGCCGATCGATTTTACATCCTGAGGAGTGACATAGCCCCGCCCCTGAATAAAAGCATAAGCCTTGGAAGCCAGAGTCAAATTAATCGTTGCCCGGGGGCTGGCGCCATATTGGATTAAACTGGAAAGTTCATCAAGTTTATATTTTTTAGGTTCCCGGGTAGCAAACACGATATCCAAAATATATTTTTCTATTTTTTCATCCATATACACTTCATCCACCACACTACGGGCGCGAATTATATCTAGAGGCCCGACCACGGCTTTTACCTCATTCTTCTTATTTGTAAAACTCATCCGTTTTAAAATTTCATGCTCTTCCTCTAAACTCGGATAACTGATATTAATTTTAAGCATAAATCGGTCAATTTGAGCCTCAGGAAGCAGATATGTTCCCTCCTGCTCAATAGGGTTTTGAGTAGCCATGACTAAAAACGGATCATCAAGCTTAAAAGTATTTTCACTAATCGTCACCTGTCTTTCTTGCATCGCTTCCAATAAAGCGCTTTGAACCTTTGCCGGCGCACGATTTATTTCATCGGCTAAAATAATATTAGCAAAGATCGGCCCTTTTTTCGTAGAGAATATTCCCTCTTTAGGATTATAAATCAGAGTTCCAATCAAATCCGCAGGCAAAAGATCCGGGGTAAATTGAATCCTTTGAAATTTAGTATTTATGCTTGCTGCCAGAGTCTTAATAGAAAGGGTTTTGGCTAATCCCGGCACCCCTTCCACCAGGATATGGCCATTAGCCAACAGGCCCACCAGAAGCCTTTCAATCAAATATTTCTGGCCAACAATAACTTTTTCAATTTCAGCGGTCAAAGCCTGAACAAATAAACTTTCTTTTTGAACTTTTTCGTTAATCGCAATCAAACCAGTATCCATCACAGCCTCCTTTTTTTAATATTTAATTATTAAATTATATCTCGATTAAATATTTATTGCAAATATAGAATTACACCTCTGCTAACAAAAGGAATACATTTAGCCAAAATTAATGAATTCTACATATAAGGTTGCATCCCAATCTCTCTATATCAAAAATATTCTAGTTTCACTAGAAATAATTCTTCAGACAATTTACCGCTTTTTCTATAGTTTAATATTACGCAACCGGAGAGAGTTACCAATTACTGAGACCGAACTAAAACTCATTGCCGCGCCAGCAATCATGGGATTCAAAAGTAACCCAAAGAACGGATAGAGTACTCCAGCAGCAACAGGAACACCAAGAGCATTATAAATAAAAGCAAAAAATAGATTTTGACGAATATTGCGCATAACTCCTCGACTAAGCCGCAGCGCCTTAACGATTCCGTTAAGGTCCCCCTTAACCAAAATAATCCCCGCGCTCTCAATGGCCACATCCGTTCCCGTGCCCATAGCCACACCAACATCCGCCTCAGCCAATGCCGGCGCATCATTAATACCATCTCCGGCCATCATTACTTTTGCGCCCTCACCCCTTAACTTCTTTACAATCTCCTGTTTATCTTTTGGCTCAAGGCCGGCATACACTTCAATAATACCCAATTCTTTGGCAATCGCCTTGGCAGTTTTTTCATTGTCCCCTGTCAACATAACAACTTTTAAACCCATCTTATACAAAGCGCGGATAGCATCAGGAGTTGTTTTCTTTATCGGATCCGAAATCCCCAGCATCCCTACGATCTGCCCATTAACGGCTATCCAGACAACTGTCTGAGCTTTCTCTTGAAGATCATCGGACTTCTTTTTTAATTCTTCAGGTAAACTTATTCCATTATCTTGGATAAATTTTTGTTTTCCAAGTAGAACTGACTTAGCACCGGCCTTACCCTTGACTCCTCCGCCAGTTATGGATTGAAAACCATCGACTGGCGCTAATTCATAATTTTTCTCATTCGCATAATCAACTACACAGCGAGCTAGTGGATGTTCGCTACTTTGTTCAATAGAAGCCGCAATGCTCAATAAAGATTTATCATCCCAACCACTTACTGTAATAA
>CAYHRM010000015.1:0-16795 GCA_964359035.1 uncultured Planctomycetales bacterium | reverse complement strand
TATTTTTCCTTCCGCTTCAATCGGCTTAACTCCGTGATTCTTTAACATCTCATATAAATGCGCCAAAATCATTTCGATCCCCTTTAAAAAAGCAGCAATATCCTCTTTGCTTGATTCTGCTAAATCTACCGTGCGCTCTAAATCATCCAGCACATTGAGCAAATCAAAAATAAGGCCTTCATTAGCAAATTTTACAAACTCCTGCTTCTCCCGATCGAGCCGCTTACGGATATTTTCAAGGTCAGCCTGATTCCGCAACATCTTATCCCAGCCGTCCTTGCCCTTTTTGACCTCTTCCAACAAACCTAAATACTCTGCTTGTTTTAAAGTAACCAGCTGTTCTTCTTTTTCCTGGTTATGCTTAAGCCCTTCCATATCTTTTTCTTTATTTTCTTCCATATTATTCTAAGTTATCCTAAAAATCTTCCAAAATTAAATTTAAAACTTCAGAGATATATTCCATGGTTGGAATAATATGATTATATTCCATGCGCATCGGCCCTAATACAGCCAGCCTTCCAGAAGGTTGATTTTTTAAATTAAAACTAGAGACAATTAAAGAACAATTTTCCATTTCTGGAAAACCCAGCTCACTTCCGATATAAACCTTCACCTTACCGGAAAAATCCCGATTAATAATATCCAGTAACTTGCCCTTATCCTCCATCAATCTAACCAACAAACGTATCTTGTCCGCATCCCTAAACTCCGGCTGGTCAAGTATGCGGCTAATGCCTTTATAGAAAATCTTGTCCTGCCACTGTAAAAAAGAAACAATACCAGCATAATGTGTAATTTCAGAGATAACCTCCGAAGTATTCTCTAGGGCATCATCCAGACGGCGGATCTTTCTTTTACAATCCTTAAGAATACGCTGCTTTTCTTCATCCAAAAGCTCCATCTGTTGAATAAGAAAATCTACATAATAACGATACCCTTTATCCGTAGGAATTCTTCCGCCTGAGGTATATGGATGTTTTAAATATCCGGATTCATCAAGTTCAGAAAATATGTTTCTGATCGTGGCTGAGCTTAAATCAAACTCCTCAGCAATATCATCTGAAGCCACCGGAAGTGCATTCTTAATATGACGATTAATCGCCGAATTTAAAACCTGTTTCCTGCGAAAACTATAATCTACATTACGCACCCTTTTATCTCCTCGATTGCTTTCTAGCGCTTAAACATCAAGTCGTAATTTTAGCATAATCTTTTATTTTGTCAACATAATTAGCAGTTAAATCAACAGAGTGCTAATTTAGTGACAAAAAAAATATTTAAGCCCCTTTTGTTAAAACAATTTTTATATCCTTATCATTTTGTATTCTACTAAATAAATCTCGAGAAATATCCAAGCTAATATTAATACCACTCTGCAGATAATCAATCTTCTTTACTTTAGCCTGGCGATAAAAGAAATCCACCAGCTCCATACGGCTATGCGGTATGGTGATCTTCAAAGTTAACATCAGATCAGAAAAATAATCGGTGATTTTGGCAATTAAGGCATCCAAATTCTCCCCGGTTTTAGCGGATAAATACAAAGAATTGGGAAATTCTTTCTGAGAAATTTCCAACCAACTACGGTCACTCACTAAATCAATTTTATTTAATGCCACTAAAATAGGTTTATCCTGTGCCCCTAACTCCTTTAAAACACTGAGCACAGCTTGATTATGTTGGACTAAGCGCTGATCAGCGACATCTAAAACATGAATTAATAAATCTGCGTCCACCACCTCTTCCAAGGTAGCCTTGAATGCTTCAATTAAATGATGCGGAAGATCATGTAAAAATCCCACGGTATCAGAAACAATAATATTTTGTCCATTAGGAAGGCATAAGCTTTTAGAAAGCGGATCTAAGGTAGTAAACAGTTTTTCTGAAACGATCTGAGTTGATGCGGTGAGAAGGTTTAACAGTGTGGATTTCCCAGCACTCGTATAACCCACCAAAGCCACCACCGGTAAATTATTACCTTTTCTTTTTTTACTCGCCGTTAAACGGTGCAAACGAAATATTCTTAAATCTTCTCTTAATTTATCGATCTTTCTTCTAATCTGTCGCCGATCCATCTCTAACTTAGTCTCACCAGGGCCACGCGTACCGATACCGCCTCCTAAACCGGAAAGCATTATCCCTTTACCTGTCAGACGCGGCAGCAAATACTGCAACAAAGCTAGCTCCACCTGCATCTTGCCTTCTGGGCTTCTGGCGCGACGAGAAAATATATCCAGAATTAATTGTGTACGGTCAATCGTTTTTTTTCCTAAAGCTCCTTCCAGATTACGTTGCTGTGTCCCGCTTAAATCATGGCTAAAAATTATTGTATCCACGCCCTCTTGGTTAGCGATAAAGCCAATCTCCTCAACCTTACCCCGGCCAATAAGATAATTCGAAGTAGCCCGGTCACAGATACAAACCACATTTTCCACCACCTCAACGCAAGCCGATACCGCCAACTCTTCTAGTTCCGAAGAGATATCCTCAATACGCCAATGATGTTTATCCGTCTTTAATTGAATACTGACTAAGAGAGCTTTTTCCATAATTTAAACGCTATTTGCGTCGGCGATTCTAATTTACTAATATTAATCCACTGGATACGTTTATCTTTTCTAAACCAAGTCAACTGCCGCTTAGCATAATGCCGGCTATTACGCTGCATAAGACGTTTAGCTTCGGCTAAAGAATACTTTCCGGCAAAATAATCCTTTAACTCACGAATACCAATGGCACATTTAGCCGTCCGGCTTAATTTATGTTTAAGTAAACGCTTTACCTCATTAATTATGCCTTGGTCAAACATTTTATTAACCCTTTGATCGATTATATCATAGAGAGTCTGTCTTTTTGAATTTAATCCAAAAATCTTAACTGTATATTCTTTCCCCAGCCCTGCTCTATTTTTCTGTAATTGAGAAATGCAACTGCCTGTTTTTAAATATACTTCTAGGGCACGAATAATTCTCCTTGAGTCATGCGGATGAATTTTTTTAGCCGCGGCACTATCTACTTTGGTTAATTTCAGATAAAGATATTTATTTCCTTTTAACTTAAGCTGTTTTTCCAATTTAGCACGGATTAATTTATCCTGCGGCACAGCCGGAAACAACCCGTCCACAATAATTGAATAGTAAAGCCCGGTTCCTCCCACAAATAAAGGTATTTTCCCTTGGCAAAACAACTTATCAGTAATCGATAATGCTGCCTTGCGATATTTAGCCACATTATATTCCTGCTCCGGATCAATGATACCCAATAGATGATGCTTAACTTTTTTTCTTTGTTGAAAAGTAACTTTAGAAGTAAGAATATCCATCTTACGATATACCTGCATCGAATCGCAGGAGATAATCTGGGCATTAATCTTCTTAGCTAACTTTATGGCTACTGCGGATTTACCTATACCGGTAGGCCCCAGGAGAAAAACAATCTTCTTTTTTAACATAAGCTACAGCGGACAGACCTTGGTCTGGAAACCATCTTGGGAAAGTTTACTTTCTAAATCTAACGCTTCCTTTTGTGATTTGAATTTTCCTACTTTAACCCGGTAACCTGTGCCGGAATTTTCTACATAAACAGGATAATTTTTATTTAACAATATTTCTTTTAAATTATTAGCATTAATACTATTTGTAAAAAAACCGACTTGTATAGAATATTCATTAGCCTCTGCCTGAACTTTAACTAAAGGCTCACAAGCCACTACAGAAGTATTAACATAAGTAATATCCTTAGTCACCCGTAACTCCGGACTCAAAGGAAAATCCCGCCTAAGTTTAAATAAATAATCATTACTTTTCTGGTGGTTGCCTCTTTTAGCCTCAAGCTGATTTAGTCGATACCATACAGCTGGTTTTTGACGGCTATTAGAATCATCGAAAATTAATTTATTATAACTATCTTCTGCCTGTTGAAACTGGCCGCTAACTAAATAAGTATCCGCCAAGGCTAAGGCTGCCTCTTCCTTAAATTTACTGCCTGAATTATTCAAAATACGCCGAAAACAATCCTGCGCCAGGTCCAATTTAGATTCCTTAAGATAACTTAAGCCTAAGATATAATTCAATTCATCCGTATTGCTCAAATGCATCCGCTCAACCTGAGCCTGGCCTTCAAAAATGACACGCCGATAGTTTCCTTGTAAAAAATCCGTCTTTAAAGTATCCATATCTAATGCCCAACAAAAACCCGGCAAAACAAAAGAAATCAATAAAGTCAAAATGAATTTATTTTTTTGCATCTATCTACCTGCTCCTTAACTCTCTGGAAATACCTCTTTGCAAATCCAGTATCTTTTTATGCCGTTTCTCTATTTCCATCGGCTTAAGCGTATCAACTATCTTCGCTGCTTGTGTGCCCGTCCGGGATGAATATTTAAAAATATAAGCGGCATTAAACTTAACCTTTTTAACCAAAGCGCAGGTTGCCTTAAACTCTTGGCTTGTTTCAGTAGGAAATCCCACGATGATATCCGTAGTTAACAATCCCCCCTTAACAATCTTACGATAAGAATCAATTAAAGCCAAGTAATCTTTTGCGCAATAGCCCCTGTTCATTAATTTAAGTATCCTATCAGAACCTGACTGTAACGGTAAATGCAGCCGCTTAGCTAATTTATCCAGGCCGCTAATAGCCTTAAATAAATCAACCGAAGCATCCTTGGGGTGAGAAGTAAAAAAATCTATCTCCTTTAAGCCTTCAAGCGCATTAATCTGCTCGAGCAGTTTAGTAAAATTAATTTTATTATCCTGATAAGCGTTAACATTTTGCCCTAAGAGCGTTACTTTAGTAACCCCGTGCGCAATAGCTGCGTATATTTCTTTTAAGATGCTTTCTTTTTTACGATGGCGCAAAGCCCCACGCACATACGGAACTACACAATATGAGCAAAAATTAGAGCAACCTTCGGAGATAACCACATAAGCATGATCCTTTTCTTGATAAAAGCCTGTATGATAAATCTCTTCAGGCCGGCTAATGCTATCAGTTTCCCAAATTTTGCGCTCAAGTAAAAGGGGACTTAAAAATGGTGACTTTCCCCGACTTTTGGGGACTATCCCCATTTTTTTAATAATATCCGGAATTTTATCAATATCCTGCGGCCCAACCACAAAACTTACATTTGCATCACGCTCAAAAGCCTTCTCTTTATAATTCTGCGCCATGCACCCCACCAAGCCAATAATTTTAGAACCCTTATAACTTCCAATTAAGCTCCATATTCTGTCTTCAGCATGTTTACGCACCGCACAAGTATTAAAAATAATTAGATCAGCATCCTGATCAGTAACGCTAATTTTATAGCCAGCTTTCTGCAATAGGCCACAGATCACCTCCGAATCCCGGACATTCATCTGACAACCAAAAGTTTTAATATGCACTTTTTTCATCATAACTTAATAAATCAGGGACAGACACCTATTTTTCAGCACGCATTTCTTTTGGCCTACCTACTGGCAATGCGCGCAAGATTCCACCGAGTTCCTTCTCGAGCTTCTGAACAAAAATATTACTGCCCAGCGGCCGCCCGATCATGGTATATTTACGAATAGCAGATACCTCATCCGGATTATCGCTTGTATCCACAAAGCTCCTCCATTCATTTTGCCTGATTTCAATATACTTAAATAAAGAATCTGCATTAACTATATCATTCTTTGAAATAGCAACATGATTCCTAGCGCTTGACCAAATATAATCACTTGGCTTCTTAACCATCCCCACTCTGACAGGATTACGTTCTATATATCTTGCCGCGGCTAAAAGATGCCGTTCATCAAGCACACAAGAATAATATCTACCCTGCCAAAGATGCCCTGCTGTCTTTAATTTCTTATTAAAATACTGTGAATATCTGGTATGTACGATTTGAAATGTATTGGCAAGAGTGTCTTTATCATGCGGTATGGCAATAAAGTGGACATGATTATTCATAAGGCAATACGCAAGAATAGTAAGGTTTAATTTTTGGCTATAATCGGCTACGAGTAACAAATAATGCCTCCGGTCGGCATCATCCTGAAATATGTTTTGTCGATAGTTACCTCTTTGGGTAACATGATGCGGATATCCTGGAACAACTACTCGCGCAATTCGTGGCATGGAAAAATACTATCATAACAAATTTATCATGTCAATAAAAATAGGTGTCTGTCCCTATTTTTCGTCCCTATTTTTCTATTTTTTCTTAGCCTTCCCTCGCAACTATAAACAAAAAATAAGTAGGTTGGCAAAAAAATAAAGCGAGCCGATTAAAAGTTCTTTTAACCCGCCTGTCTGAAAAAATCTCAATAAGCCAGAGAGCAAAAGAAGTAATGACCCTAAAACTGCAACAATTTGATATGGATAGATTTTCATAAAATATCCTTATTTTAAAATGTTCATAAAAATAAACCCCGCGCCGAAAAGGCACGGGGTTTATTTGTTAAACTTTTATCAAATACATTACTTCTTCTTTAATTTCTCAGTTAGTTCTGAAACAAATTTTCCCGCAATTTCTTTGCATCCTAAACCAAAAGCAAGTGCAAAAGCTAGTCCCATGGAACCCAAAATAATCGCTAGGGTGACTTGAGTCAGCTGAATACCAATCCTTAACTGCTCTAAACCTACCAGAAAAGCAAAAACAAGCACAATTGTCTCAACAATTTGAGCCAAAAGTTTTCCCTGGCTTAAACCAGCATTATTGGCAGTCGTTTGAACAATATTTTTTAACAAAGTTGATACAAACATACCTAAAATTAAAACAAACAATGCCGCGATAACATTAGGTATATAAAGAACAACCGTATTCAGTAAAGTTGCTACAATAGTCAACTGTATAGAATTAGCCGCAACAATAAAAGTTATCAAAAGGCCTATCCAATAACAAAGCCCCCCCATTAAATCAGGAATAGAATAGGTTATTCCACCTTTATTAAGAATCTTATCCAGCCCAATCCGGCCAGCAACTTCATCAACTTTAGCCATTTTAAGAATTTTAGTAACCACCGTTTTAACCGCTTTGGAAAATAACCAACCCAGCAATAAAACAATAATTACCAACAAGGCACTAATCAAAAATGAGCTAACTTGACTGAGCATCGCCCGCGCAGGTTCCAATAACACTACTTCCCAATTACTCATCTTTCCCTCCTTTTGTAATTGACCTACTTTTATAACTCTAACATAACTAATGAGTTATGTCAAGAATTTTCCACTCAATTACAGCCATTTCTTCCTTAGTTCAGCGTTTATTTTCTGCATCTTGGCATAACTTAATTTAAAATTAGCCGCAGCTAACAAGGCATTAGTTAATATTTTATTATTCTTCTTGCCGCAAATAAACTCTTGAACATTGCAAACCTGCGCATGAAGAAATCGACTAGTTAATTGCACTTCCTTATCATCTGAAACCACCACAATATTTCTCACAGATGTGGAATCCTCAACGATTTTTTTAATTAATTCATCTGCCTCTTTAGTACGTGAAAACATGCAAAGTATGCCCTGTCCATCGGGAATATCCTCTACGCGGGGCGGATATCCATCAAAAACAAGAATTACGCTATTATTCTTACTTCCCGCTAATCGATTTAATCTGATAAAATCCGCCAGAGCATGCTGAATATTTAAGGCCGACTTAGAGGCAGGCTTAAACGCAGGGTGGTTTATTAGGTTGTAGGCGTCGATGATGTACTGTAAGGACATAGATTAGTCCTCCGATAGCCCCATAGAAGACAACAAATGAAAATGATAAAAGTGACATCGCTAAAGCCAACTGCTTAACTACCCCGGCCTTAGCAAAATAAACTACAAATAACCCCTCTCTTAACCCTAAACCCCCGATCGCAACCGGCAATAAAGTGATCGCCCCAATGATCGGTAGAAAGATAAGGAAATAAATAAAATTTATTTTAATTCCCAAGGAAAGCGCGATGAAATAAACACTAATCGGGCCAACAATCTGAATAAAAAAAGATATAAGTAAATTCAAAATAATCATCCGCTTATGATTACGAAAAACATGGATCTCTTGATGCATATTTTTAATTGTTTCTTTTATTTTTCCGGAACCAGGAGAACCAAGAAATTTCGTAATTTTAGAATAAAGATTATTATTAAACAAAACCAACAGAACAACGACCAATAATGATATAATCACCGAAACGGAGGTAAAAACCACCCTATCCAATATCAGTCCCCTGCCCAATAAAAGTGCCGGCAAAATAACCAAAACTAACCCCATATAACCACTCAATCGATCCAGAAAAACCGTAGCAATGACCTCCTTGGCCTTCTTAGTGTGCTCCACAAGATCCGCTGTCCTGACCAAGTCTCCACCAATAGTTGAAGGCAAAAAGATGCTAAAAAAAATACCTCCGGAAAATGAACTAATTATTTTTTTTATAGGGATATTGATTCCCACAGTCTTTAACAGCATCTGCCAACGTAAAAAACCCAAAAAATAAACAAAAAATAGGGTCAAAAAACCTGCCGCTAATAACCGCTTATCCGTACTGCGAATATCATTAATTAGAACCTGCAGATCAATTTTGTTAATTTTAAACAAAAGAAATAACAACAGAATACTTACGCTGATTCGAACTAAAAGTGTTAAAATATTTTTAACTTTAGACATCTAGATTAATTTAGTTTTTTAAAGTTAATTTACGGTAAGCTTCCAGATATTTTTCTGTGGTACCCCTAATTACCTCTTCCGGTAAATTTGGCCCCGGAGGAGTCTTGTTCCAATCCAAAGTCTCCAGATAATCACGTACAAATTGCTTATCAAAACTGGGGCAAGCCATGCCTGCGCGATATTCACTCAGCGGCCAAAAACGCGAAGAATCCGGAGTAAGCACCTCATCAATAATAATCAATTGCCCCTGATGCATGCCAAATTCAAACTTAGTGTCAGCAATAATAATCCCTTTCTTCAAAGCATAATCACTGGCAAATTTATAAATATCAATACTTATCTTTTTCAAACGAGAGGCCAGATCTACTCCCACTAAATCCTCAACATATTTTTGATTGATATTCTGATCATGCCCCACATCGGCCTTAGTGGATGGAGTAAATATAATCTCCGGCAGCTTCTCGGATTCTCTTAAACCCTTGGGCAAATCAATACCACAAACTGACTGTTTTTGCTTATACTCCTTCCAACCTGAACCAGAAAGATAACCCCTTACCACGCACTCAACCGCTAGAGGCTTAGTTTTTAGAACCAACATTGAACGGCCCTCTAAATCCGATTTATATTTCTTAAGTATGGCCGGATACTTTTCTACATCTGTAGTAACTAAGTGATGCGCGACTATATCTTTAATAAAATCAAACCAGAACACAGATATGCTAGTTAAGAGCTTTCCTTTATTTGGTATCCCACAAGGCAAAACCACATCAAAGCAAGATATTCGATCGGTAGAAACAATAAGCAGTTGTTCTCCAAGATCATAAACATCCCGCACCTTGCCCCGACGAAAAAACGGCAGATCTTTAAATTCAGTTTTTAATAAAACGTTACTACTCATTTTTTCTTTAACCGCTCCAACAAAGCATCATGCTCCTGCCAGAGCTCCTTGGGAAGATCCTTCTTAAAATCACCGAAAAATTTATTTATACCTTTTAATTCTTCCAGCCATTCCTCCTTATCAACCTTAAGCAGCCTTTCCAAAACACCTTTAGCCAAATTGAGCCCGGTCAAATCAAGATTAAACGGATACGGTAAATAGCCGATCGGGGCCTGCAAAGCATTAACTTTATTATTACAACGGTCTAATACCCACTCCAGAATCCTTAAGTTTTCACAGAACCCCGGCCAAAGGAATTTTCCTTGTTCATCCGTTCTAAACCAGTTGACGTGGAATATTTTCGGTGGCTTGGCCATCAGTTTGCCCATATTTAACCAATGCTTAAAATATTCCGCCATATTATAACCACAAAAAGGAAGCATCGCCATAGGGTCCCTGCGCACTTGGCCTAACTTACCCACCTGGGCTGCCGTTAATTCCGAGCCCATCGTAGCCGCCACAAATACGCCATGCTGCCAATTAAAAGATTCATAAACTAAAGGAGCCACATGTTCACGCCGTCCGCCAAAAATAATCGCCGAGATCGGCACCCCATGATGTTGCTCCAACCTAAATGACGCTGAAGGACAATTCGTAATTGGCGTAGTAAAACGCGCATTAGGATGCGCACCTTTAATTGCCTTACCTTCGGCATCTAAAACATTCGGCTTCCAAAAATTCCCCTTCCAATCAATACCCTCGCTCGGCACCGATCCGTCAGCACCCTCCCACCAAACCGTATTATCTGGCTTTAGAAGAACATTCGTATAAATGGTATTCTTTTTAATAGTTTCTACCATATTTGGATTAGCATGAGAATTTGTGCCCGGGGCCACTCCAAAAAATCCTGTCTCAGGATTAATCGCCCAAAGAGAACCATCGGAATCTACCCGCATCCAAGAGATATCATCACCCACTGTCCAAACCCGGTAACCTTTATTTCTTAACCCTTCCGGTGGAATCAACATGGCTAAATTTGTTTTACCACAAGCGCTGGGAAAAGCCGCAGCAATATATTCTATATGGCCATTTGGCTCTTCAATACCCATGATCAACATATGCTCGGCCATCCATTTTTCTTTTCTAGCCGCAAAACTAGCAATACGTAAAGAAAGACATTTTTTACCTAAAAGAACATTGCCGCCATATCCGGAACCCACACTCCAAATAGTATTGTCTTCCGGAAAATGCAAAATTAAACGTTTCTTAATATCTAATTGGGCCTTGGAATGCAAACATTTAGTAAAATCATCATCTTTTTCTAATTGCCTTAAAACCGTTTCCCCACAACGCGTCATAATTAACATATTCAAAACTACATAACGCGAATCCGTCAATTCCACCCCAATTTTACTAAAAGACGAACCCACCGGCCCCATCGAAAAAGGAATCACATACATGGTTCTGCCCGCCATCGCAGCTTTAAATATAGACTTGGCCTTTCTATAAGCTGCAGCCGGCGACATCCAATTATTATTCGGGCCTACATCATGTTTTTTCTTAGTGCAAATAAAGGTCAGATGCTCAGTTCTGGCCACATCATCCTGAGCAGTACGATGCAAAAAACAACCGGGTAACTTTTCTTGATTTAAGCGGATTAATTCTCCAGAACTTACTGATTCTTTTTCTAGTGCTAATTTCTGCTCATCAGATCCATCGATCCAGACAATATTTTTCGGAGTGCAAAGCTTAGCCATCTTATTAACCCAATCAATCAGCTTTTTATTTGTGGTAGGAAATCTTTCCATTTACTTACTCCGATTAGCTATAAACTTGTAAGCAGAATCAGCTGCCACTGCACCATCCCCACAAGCATTAATAACCTGATATAAACTTTTCTTACGGCAATCACCACAAGCAAATACCCCCTCAACCGAGGTTAACATATTTTCATCTGTCAAAATGAACCCTGCTTCATCCATTTTTAATTTATTTTTTAAAAATACTGTCTCTGGCTCATACCCGATATAAATAAAAACTCCCTCACAATTAAAAATGTTTTCCTTGCCCGTTAAAAGATCTTTTATTTTTACCGCCTGCACCTTCTGCGCTCCGGTAATTTCAGTAACAATGCTATTTAAAATAAATTTAATTTTATTGTTCTTTTGCAAACGCTCCTGCAATATCGCTGAAGCCCGCAAATCCTGCCGGCGATGAATTATGCTTACGGAAGCCGCAAAACGGCTCAAATAAATAGCTTCTTCAGCAACCGCATTACCACCTCCAACAATCACTATATTTTTTTCTTTAAAAAAAGGCGCATCGCAAGTAGCACAATAAGAAACACCACGCCCTGTATATTGCTCCTCGCCAGGAACATTTAGTTTTCTAGAGGCTGCCCCACTAGCAATAATAATCCCCCCCGCCTGATGATTGTCACTAGCAGTATTAATAATCCTATTAACACAATCTAAACCCAATACTTCTTCACTAACAATTTTTACCCCTAATTCCTTAACCTGCCCTTCCATGCGCCCCATTAATTCCACCGTAGAGATTCCTCCAGGAAAACCCGGATAATTTTCAATAATTTCACTCATCAATATCCTGCCGCCAACCACCAGCTTTTCCACCAATAACGTATCCAAACGGCTGCGTCCAGCATAAAGCGCTGCCGTCAACCCTGCTGGCCCCCCTCCAATTATAATTAAATCATACTTCGCCAAATTATCACCTTCTCCTAAAGCTGCAATTTACAAGCCTTAACTTTTGTCTTTAAAGCAACTAATTTTCTTTTTATACGTAATTTTTCTAAAAATGAAGCATAATCAATAATAAGTTTACCTTTTAAATGATCAATTTCATGCTGTAAAACACATGCAAAAAGGTCTTTAGCTTCAATTTCTATAAAACAACCGCTTTCATCCTGAGCCTGCACCCAAACCCGCTTAGCACGTTTAACCTTAATACAAACTCCCGGCACACTTAAACATCCTTCGCTGATGGCCTGCTTACCTTGTCTCTTTATAATTCTAGGATTAACTAATTTATAAAGCCCCTCCCCAATATCCACAACAATTAGTTGCACACTAAAACCAATTTGCGGAGCGGCCAAGCCAATTCCCGAGTCATCATACATAGTTTTAGCCATCTGGCTAAGAATCAAGCGATGTTCATCGTTAACTCGTACCACCGGCCTAGCTATTTTTCTTAAAACAGAATCTCCAAATACCTTAATTTTTAATTTTGTTTCTGGCATCTACTTTTATAATTTTAGCTTTAATAGTTTTAGCCCGATTATCTTCAACGGCTACGTAAGAAACAATAATCACCTGATCCCCAGGGCAAGAACCGCGCGCGGCCGGGCCGTTTAAACAAATAATACCACTTTTAGATTTTCCTTTAATGACATAAGTTTCAATCCGTAAACCATTATTAAGATTAAGCACCTCCACCTTTTCATGCTCTAAAATATCCGCAGCTAAAATGAGATCTGCATCAATCGTAATGCTACCTTCATAATAAAGATTAGCTTGTGTTACCGTTGCTCTGTGAATCTTAGATTTTAACATCGTTCTTAACATTTTAATTCTCCTTAATCAGTCCATCATTGAATCAATGACGGAAAAACTAACTTTACAATTAAAAAAACTATTAACCGCCGGATCTAATCAGCTTATATGTTTGCCGCGCGATCATTAATTCTTCATTCGTAGGAATAACCATAACTTTTGGTTTATTACCTAAACAATCAAATAGCCCCCGGCAAATACTCTTTCTAATCGAGGGTTGATTTTCACCTATACCAGCAGTAAAGATCAAGGCATCTAACCTGCCCAAAACAGATAAATACGCACCGATATATTTTCGCACACGATAGACAAAAATATCTACAGCCAATTTTGCGCGTTTATTCCCCGCGCTAGCTTTCTCTTCAAGCAAACGCATATCATTACTAATACCAGATATTCCTTTTAAACCACTTTCTTTATTTAAAATTAAGTCCATTTGCTTAGTATCTAAATTCTTTATATGCATAATGTGGGTAACCAAAGCCGGGTCAACATCACCACAACGCGTACCCATCACTAATCCCTCTAAAGGGGTAAACCCCATACTAGTATCCACGGACTTCCCATGATCAACGGCAGTGATACTACAGCCATTACCTAAATGACAAGTAATTAATTTTAATTTCTTCAACGGCTTTTTTAAAATACGGCTAGCCTCTGCGGAAACATATTCATGACTAGTGCCATGAAAACCATATTTTCGAACCCTTAATTTCTGATAATAATCATAGGGCAACCCATAAATAAAAGCGCGCTCCGGAATACTTTGATGAAAAGCGGTATCAAAAACCACAACCTGCTTTACTCCGGGTAAAAGCTCCTGACAAGCTAGTATCCCAGAAAGATTAGCAGGATTATGCAAAGGGGCAATAGCACAGCATTTCTTAATTCCTTGGATTACGCGAGAATCAACCAAGGCAGGTTTATTAAAATCTTCCGCTCCATGCACCACACGGTGCCCCACCGCTTCCACTAACTTAATTTCCTCAAGTATAATTTTCAGGCCCGCATAATGATTGCTAAACTTTGAACCAACTTCACCAATATGTTCGATAGCGCCTTTTTTGATTAAAGACTCAGAAGGCATATCAAAAAGCTTAAATTTAATTGATGAACTTCCACTATTAATCACTAAAATTTTCATTATTGCGCCCGGATAGCCGTAATCGCTACACTATCTACAATATCATCCACAAAACAACCACGCGATAAATCACTCGCCGGTTTATTTAAACCTAAAAATAATGGGCCAATCGCCCGACAGCCACTTAAACGCTGCACAAGTTTATAAGCAATATTACCCGCTTCTAGATTAGGGAAAACAAGCACATTAGCTTTTCCTTTAATCGGACTATCCGGACATTTTATACCGGCTACCTCAGGGACAATTGCCGCATCCGCCTGCAATTCTCCATCCGCCAATATATCCGGCGATTGTTCTTTAAGTAAAGCCAAAGCTTCGGCAATTTTTTCCGCAGATTTGGTTTTGGCTGAACCTTTAGTAGAGTAACTTAAAAAAGCTACTTTTGGCGTAAGATCTAAAACTTTAGCAGCAAGTTCAGCAGAAGTCATAGCAATGCAAGACAATTGCCGAGCATTAGGATCAGGGATAACTCCACAATCAGCAAAGATAAAGGTTCCCCCACCCCCATACTGACAATTAGGAACTACCATCACAAAACAACTTGAAGCAATAGTAAATCTTTGCTCCATACCAATGCAGCGAATACATGCCCGCGCAACATCCGAAGTAGTATGAATTGCACCCGCCACCAAACCATCAGCCTTGCCTTCCCGAGTCATCATCGCCGCATAATAAAGGCTGTTAGAAAAAAGTTTTTTTACCGTATCTAAATCAATGTCTTTGGACTTATACATTTCATAATATTGCTGGATATATCTATCTAATTCATTTTTATCAATTAAATCCGGAGTCAAAACTAACGGATTAGCCAGCGATTCCTGCTTAATAATTCGCGCGGCTTCAATCGTACGCTCATCATTATACTCCGGTAAAACAATGGTTTTAATTTTTCTTTTAGCAAGCTTACGAAGTTTAATTATTGCATCCATATTTAAATCCCTTTCAGAATTTTCTTAAAATCCACATTTTCTTTAATTAATTTTTCAACCGCCAAAATCTTTTCTTTATCACAAGGCCTGATCTTTACCGTAATATCATGTACACAGGTCGCCACATCATAAGTATCAGCGTTGGCCATTAAAACTGGAATTTGAGCTTTAACCAAAAGTTCCATTAACTTCTCATCCGGAGTAATCCCGCAAGTTAAAATTAATCCACAAATTTTTAACTTTTTATTGGCAGAATCTCTGAAACAGTTTAAAGCAATATTAATCATATCCTGACGATCTCCGGGAGTAATCATCAGGCTATCTTCAATAATATAACGCGTTGCATCCTTTGGCTCCATAGCGGCCACAATCACTTTAGCCACCGTGCGTTCCAGATATTCACCTCCACAAAGAACTTCAAAATCTGATTCTTCTAAAATCTGCTCAATCGTTGGCCGGGCCAACATCGGATCATAAGGAAGAACACCTAAAACATCAATCCCTTTTCTCTCCAAGCCTTTTCTTACCAGCCGGTTAATTCTATCAAATTTATTCGGTAAAACTTTATTTACAATTACCCCTAAGACTTTAACCCCTTCTTTCTCAAAAAGCGCCTTATTTAAAACAATCTCATCAATCGGCCGTCCGACGCCACCGGATGAAATAATAATTACCTTCGAACCTAAAAGTTTAGCCACCGCAGCATTAGAATGATCAAATACCGACCCCACTCCGGCATGGCCTGTACCTTCAATAACGACTAACTCTTGATTTTTAGAGATTCTACGAAAAGCATTTTGAATCTGATTACTGATATTTTTTTTATCTGGCTTGGTAATATATTTTTCGGTAAACCCCTTCTCTACAGCAATCGGGCTCATATCTTTAAGCCCACTTTTTATTCCACAAACCTTTTCGATAAGAATTGAATCCTCGTCAATCCTTAAACCTTCTTCCTCCAAATAACGCTGGCCAATCGGTTTAATAAAACCCACCTTACCAAATTTCTGCTGTAAGTTTCGGATTAACCCTAAAGAGACCGTCGTCTTGCCGTCATTTTGTTTAGTGGCGGCAATAAAAATCTTACGCATTAAAAATTTTCCTCAATCTTGCGTTTTAATTCCGCTTTACTAGCTGCACCTACCAACTGATTCATAACTTTACCGTTTTTAAAAAATACAATTGTTGGTATGGACATTATCCCATATTCAGTGGGAATCTTAGAATTTTTATCCACATCCACCTTGCCTATTTTCATCTTCCCCGCGTATTCCTTGGCGAGCTCGTCAATTAAAGGTGCAATTAACTTACACGGACCACACCAAGTAGCCCAAAAATCCACCAAAACCGGCAAATCCGATTCCAGCACTTCCTTCTTAAAATTAAGATCGGTAAAATGTAATGTACTCATAACTTTAATCCTTCACATTAATTGAGTTAATAAAATTGGGAGATTTCTTAAATTATCACAAACACTTGATAATTGCAAGAAAAATCAAACTATACGGATCCTGTTGAACTCTGTCTCTCACTAATGCCAACTTTTAGCTTTCCTTCTTTTGCTTCCGAGCACGTAAAATTTTCGTCATATGCTTTAGATCTCTCTGCTGATTTTCTCGCTCAGGTCGATTTCTTAACGCCAATGATCTT
>CAYHRM010000014.1:0-16841 GCA_964359035.1 uncultured Planctomycetales bacterium | reverse complement strand
CGTGGTTTGATGGAAGAGAGGCCTTTTCTACTTAATTGGTTACTTTATACGATATTCTATAGAGGTGGATCTGCGCAAATTCCTTTTTCGGCTAAGGGTTTCTGGGTTACTGAAGCTTGTACCCAGTGTGGGCTTTGTGCTAAAATTTGCCCCGTGGAAAATATTCAAATGCAGAGTGGGAAGCCTTTCTGGCTGACTCATTGTCAACATTGCATGGGTTGTTTGCAATGGTGCCCGGTTGAAGCTATCCAATATAAAAAAATGACTTTAGATAAAAAACGTTATCACCATCCGGATGTTCGAGCGTTGGATTTTATTTATGACTAATAATAATTTTTTTAAAACTCTCTGGGCAACCGTATTCGCTATTTTTTTAATTCTTGAAGGGTTTTGGGATATTCTTAGGCATAAAGATTATATTTTAAAAAAACAACTGACAAAGTCTATTCGCGTTTGTTTAGGATTTGCTATTTTAACGATACATATAATGCAGTTTATTCATAAATAATAAAGGTAGAATTTATGCCGGCAGAAAAAATTGTTTTAGATTATTCTACGCCAAAAACTCTTTGCATTAAATTAAAGGGAGTTTGGCTGATTACTACTGGAATACCTAAGGTAAGCGAGGTCATTGCGCAATTTACCCAGCCTAAAGAAATTCAGCAATTAACTTTCGATGCTTCTGAAATGAATGAATGGGATAGTGGCCTAGTGGCTTTTTTATTTCATTTAATTAGAGAAGGTAGTCATAAGCATATTCAAGTTAATTTTCAGGGTTTACACTCTGGCGTGCAAAAGCTGCTCGCTTTGGCTTTAAAAATTAATGAAAATGTTTCTACGGCTAAGGTTGAGGAGGAATCATTTTTTACCAAGGTGGCGGATAAACTGCTAAAGCTTTTGGCAGGCATGTTGGCCTTGCTTAATTTTTTAGGCGAGATTGCCGTGGCTTTTGGCCGTTTGATTGCGGGAAAGGTATATTTTCGTTGGGATGAATTTATGGTTATCCTACAGCGTTGTGGAGCGGATGCCTTGTTTTTAGTTTCCTTGATTAGCGTTTTAGTAGGAATTATTTTGGCTTTTATTGGAGCCACTCAGCTTAAGTTGTTTGGCGCACAAATTTATATTGCTAATATCGTGGGTATTGGAATGGTCCGGGTAATGGGGGCAATGATGACGGCGATTCTAATGGCCGGCCGTACCGGAGCTTCATTTGCAGCGGAATTAGGGTTAATGCAAACCAATGAAGAAATTGATGCTTTAAAAACCTTAGGGGTTTCTCCGATTGAATTTTTAGTGATTCCGCGAATTTTGGCATTAGTAATTATGATGCCCTTATTAACTCTCTATGCAGACCTGATGGGTATCTTAGGTGGTTTTATTATTAGTTCAGGTTTGTTGGGCCTTAATTCCGTAGAATATTGGCAGCATACGCAGTCTTCAGTAACGTTGAGTAATCTTTGGGTGGGGCTTACTCACAGTTTTGTTTTTGGTATAATTATTGCTGTGGCTGGTTGTTTTCGTGGAATGCAATGTCGAAGGAGTGCTGTAGCCGTAGGAGAGGCAACTACCTCTGCCGTGGTGAGTGCGATTATTAGCATCGTACTGGCTACCGCGGTGATTACTTTTGTCTGTCAGGTTTTAGGAGTGTAATTAATGGAAGAATCTGTAAAGCCGATTATTCAGGTTAATGGCCTTGATTTAAATTATGATGATTATGCTGTAATGCGTAATCTTAATTTTAGTGTAAATAAAGGTGATATTTTTATTGTGATGGGGGTAAGTGGGTGTGGGAAGAGTACTTTGCTTAAAGCCTTGATTGGCTTGAAAGAACCGCAGGCAGGAGAAATTTTGTATGATGGAATAAGTTTTTGGGCTCAGGATGAAATAGCTCAACAGAAGATTATGCGTGGTTTCGGGGTTTTGTATCAGGGTGGCGCACTGTGGAGTTCTTTTACTTTGGGAGAGAATGTTGCGCTTCCCTTACAGCTATATTCAAATTTATCTGCTGGTCAGATTAAAGAGATCGTAGAATTAAAATTGGCTCTGGTCGGGCTTTCCGGCCATGCCGATTTTTATCCTGAACAAATTAGCGGTGGCATGCGCAAAAGGGCGGCTTTGGCGCGGGCTATTGTTTTAGATCCAGAGATTATTTTTTTTGATGAGCCGTCGGCTGGGTTGGATCCGATAAGTTCGCGTTTGTTGGATGATTTAATTTTGCAGTTAAGGGATACCTTGGGAGCGACGATTGTGGTGGTCAGTCATGAGCTGGCGAGTATTTTTGCGGTAGGGGATAAGGCAGCATTTTTGGATACGGAAACCAAAAGCATGATTGCTATCGGGAACCCAAAAGAATTGTTAGCTAATTCTAAAGATTCTCGGGTGATTCAATTTTTAACTAGAGGAGATAAACAAGGCGCCCGAGGTTAATTGGTGTTGCGCTGGCGTTAAGTTCTTACACAAGGAGTTAAATCATGATGAGAAAAGCAAATAAAACTAAGATTGGCGTATTTGTGGTGGGAGCGGTAGTTCTACTGGTAATAGCGATATTAGTTTTTGGTTCAGGGGCTTTGTTTAAGCAGACGGATAAATATATTGTGTTCTTTGATGGTTCGGTTAAGGGATTAGCTGTCGGCGCACCGGTAATTTTCAGAGGCGTAAAAATCGGTAATGTGAGTAGTATTGATTTGGCTTATAATGAAGGAACGAAAAGCGTGCTAATTCCGGTAGTTATTGATGTAGAATTATCACGGGTCAAGGGTGTTCCGGAAAAGTTTGGTTATCCGGATTATTTGCGGTTTGTTCAGGAGGGGTTACGGGCTAAGCTTGAGATCCAGAATTTTATTACGGGCCAACTGATGTTGGCTTTTGATTTTTATCCGGAAAATCCTCAGAAGATATATAATATTGTAAAAAATTATCCGGAGTTGCCCGCGCTGCCTATCTCGCCGGATATTTTTGAAATTATGGATGAGATTCCGATTAAAGAGATTGCAAATAATTTAGCGCAAGCGGTTATCGGAATAAATCGGCTGGTTAATTCAGAGGGGATTGCTGATCTAGACAAGACCCTAAGAGAGGTAACTCAATCGGCGCGTTCTTTTGGTTTGTTGGTTGAGTATCTTGAATTGCATCCGGAGGCGCTTTTAAAAGGAAAACCCAATCTTAAAGGAGAATAAAATGAGACGAGTTAGCTTTTTGCATTGCGTGATAGTAATTTTGTTTTCTTTTATTTTTAGTGGATGCTTATCTGTTTCCAATAGCCCGGTACCTAGGTTCTATATGCTGCGTTTAATAGATAATGTTGAGGAAATTAAAAAATTCGATATTGCTTCTAAAGTGATTATTTGGGTCGGTCCGGTGGAAATTCCAGAATATCAAAATCGCCCGCAGATTGTTACGCGTAATAATAATGGTATGTTGACTTTTGCTCAATTTGAGCGTTGGGGGGAATCGTTGGATGCGGGGCTATCACGTTTGATTTTGGAAAATCTGACCGCGATGCTACCTGAGGCAGAGTTTCAGATTTTTCCTTGTAATTTTTCAATTCCCCTGGATTACCAGGTGATTGTTAATGTTGTACAATTAGAGAGTCAATTGGATAAGGATCTATTTCTTGTTGTGCAGTGGACGATTATTAATGCTAAAACTAAAGAAATGCTTTTGACCAAAAGATCGGGTATTCGTCAGCTGATTAATCCGCATACATATTTCGGTTTAACTCAAAGCTTGAGCCGGGCTACTGGCTTGTTAAGTAGCGAGATTGCTGAAAACTTAGAAAAATTGGCAAAATAATCTTTCCCTTTGCCGGAGGCTGGAGAAAAATGAGGAGGTTTTATGTATAACGCAGAAGTAAAAGCGTTGATTGAAGTGGAGTGGGTTTCAGTAGATCCGCTGGTAGCTCGGGTGGATGATTTAAATTCTCTGCATTCTTTAGCTAAAGGAAAAACAAGCATAAGCGCTGTTTATAAAGGATCAATCAGTAAAAATATGCCGGTTAATGTGGTAGAGGATATTAGCACTCAAACCGTGCAGACGATTAAACAGGAGCTTGTGAAATAGGCTTATGAAAAAAATAAAATTTATTATTGTTTTATTGGTAGCAGTTTTATTTTTGTGCCCAATGATAGTGTTGGCCGGTGTGCAGTATCAGGAGGTTAATACTAGCCAGGGTAAGGTGATTGTTGGTTTGAGTAGAGAAGAGGCTTTTTTGATGTTTGGTGCTCCGTCTTCTAAGGGTGAAGGCCTTTGGTATTATACTGGCCAAGCAAATTTTTTTGTTGATTTTTCCCAAAACCACCCTAATCTTTTACTTTATCCGGATGTTTATCAGGCTGCTGTGGGGGTTCCTTTAGAGTATAAAGTTTTCTTGAGCTTACCGGATTCAGGGGTGCAGGATGTTACTAAAGAGGCGCGATTAGTATTTGATCGGCCGGGGTGTGCTCGGTTTTCAGCTCCGGGAGTGATTGTCCCAAAGAAGGCAGGAGAATATTCGGCATTAGCGATATATAAAGATCTCCTTAGTAATCCTCTTTATATACAGATTAAGGAGTCTAAGAAAAACGAACAAAAAGAGAAGTTAATTAGTATAGATCTTTTGCCTTATCAGCCAGGGGTTCCGATTGAAGGAGTAGCTGATTTTATTGCTTTGGGTACATTTTGTAATTATGATTTAAACGAATATTCGGTAAGAGATATAAGTCAAGAAGTAATTTGGTTTATGCGTTTGCGCCCGAGTTTGGCCTGGAATGAGCAGTCGCGCAATCGCCTTCGTTTTTTAGAGAAGGGCCAGGCAGAAGTTTTAGCTAAATATAAAGAGATAGAGAGCTTTATTCAGCGCGTAGAGGTTAAGGAAAAAGTTGATTTTGGGGTGAAAAGATTAAAACATATTCTTGTTTTGCCTGAAGTTATGACGGTGTTACTTAACAATAATATTAATATGAGGGTTTTTGGTACTTATTACGATAACAGCGTTGTAGAGATAACCCAGGAGGTAAAGTGGGGAATAACCTCTCCCGGTGTATTGACGGCAAATAAAAATGGATATTTTTACGCTAAATCTGAAGGGGTTACTGAAGTAACCGCCATTAAGGATGGCGTGGAAGGTTTGCCGGTTAAGGTTGTGGTGGTAAATAAAAGCGCTCATTTTCCCAATGCTGGATCAAGCATTAATTCTAAACAAGAAAATTCTCAATCTAACTCTCAATCTAACTCTCAATCTAACTCTCAATCCGACGATTTATCTAATGTCCGATCTAATGCTCAATCTAATATTCGAACGGAGGGTCAGTCGGATGTTGCATTAGATAAACAAGGAAAGACTGAAATGTTTAAGCATGCTCAAAAGCTAGGAGAAGTGTTGGGGGCTTTAATTGAGAAAAGTGATTCTAGTGTTAAGGGTTTAGAGAAAAAAATAGATAATTTAAAAAATACTACTGTTGAACAAGCTAGCCGTCGGCAGAGGTTTTTAAAAAGAATGAAGCGGGCCAAAAATATTCGCCAGTTGAAAGAGGTGGCTTTGGAGTTTAAAGAGGCGATAAAATCTAATACTGTACAGGATAAGCAGGAACAAGTTAAGATGCTGGAGGTAGCTCAAAAACTAGAAGAGTCGTTGGGGGTTTCACTTGAAGAAAAGGCTTCTAGTGTTAAGGATCTCGAGAAAAAAATTGATAACTTGGAGGATGCTACTGCTGAACAAATTAGTCAGCTGCAGGATTTTTTAAAAAAAATGCAGCAGAGCCAAGATGCCCGTCAGTTGCAAGAGGCAACCCAGGAATTTAAGGAAGCGATAAAATCTAGTCAAGAAAATGCCTCTCATCGCAATGCATTGGCGGAGATTCAGGATAGTTTAGAGAAGCTGAAGAAAGTTTTTTTGGTGGAGAGAAAAGAACTTAAGGAGATTAAAATTACGCCTAAGTCATTGGAGATGGGTTTGGGGGAAGAGGGGAAGTTTTCGGCTATGGGGGCCTATGATGATGGAAGCTCAGGCGATCTAACTATTCTAGGGAACTGGGATACTTTGAATAAAGGTGTAATTAATGTATCTGGTGGAAATGTTACTTGTGTTTCCGTGGGCCAGAGTAGTGTGTACATCGAGTTTAAAGGTGTGCGTAGTGAATTCGCTAGGGTTGTGGTGGGAGGGTCAAAGTTGGCTTCGCTTTTATTAATCCCCCAGAGCTTAAAAATCCCCAGAGATGGAAAAGCTAACCTTAAGGTGCAAGGAAATTATCATGACCATTCACAAAAAGATCTTACGGGGCAAGTTAGTTGGGGTATAATCGGGCCAAAGATTGTGAAAATAGAAAATGGCCTCTTATATCCTTTAGGGCTTGGCCAATCTAAAATTTATGCGGAATATTCTCATTTAAGGAGTAATGTTGCTAGTATTGATGTAATTATAACTTTGGGCTGGCTGCTTTGGTTATTGGTAAAAATTATTCTTGTTTTGTTGTGGGGTATTCTTTTTCTAGTTTTGGTGTTATATCTATTGGCGCAGGATAAAAGAAGGCAGCTACGATTATTAAAGAATAAGCCGCGTGAATTTATTTTAGGGTTGCATGAAAACGCCGCGCGCCTGGTTACTATTTTTGGTTTGCGCTATGATGCCTATACTGTCCCGCTTTTCTACGCTGAACTAACCAAGCAGAAGTTTTTGCTTAAGGATAATGTTTTTTTAAATTTTTCTATAAAGTTTGAAGAAGCTAAATATAGTCAGCATGTTATGCACAATATCGATGTGCAGGCGGCACTGAAGGATTATAATGATTTCTTTGAGAATTTATTTAAAAATCAAAGCCGATTGCTTTCTATTTATTGGCAGTGTTTGGCTTTGGTGCATCGCCGGCCAATTTTTATTTTTTCAGCGGCAGAGACTAAAGGTTAAAATAAATGTCAAATAAAATTGAAAATAATAATTTAAAATATTCTGAAAAAGAAATCCAGGAATGTATCGCTTTGCTTAAAGACTTAGTAGTGGATACTGAGCAGCTGGCCTTTTTAACTAAAGAGCAAAGAATTGCTTTAATTACGGTTGCCGGCCGTCTCTCGCGCCCGAATCGCGATGAGATCAATAAACGCAAAAGAGATTGTCAGCGTATTATCAAACAAAAAATTGTTAGATATGAGCGTGGTATTCGGGCCTCTACTGGTATCCGTAGCGCACGGCAGGCAACTATATTTTCCGCACCTGTGCAGATTACTGGTCCAAAGGTTAATTTAACTGATGAGCCTCCTGAATTGATAAACTCCCGGGCTTGTTATATTTGTAAAAGTGAATTTAAGCGGCTACATTTTTTTTATGATGCTTTGTGCCCGCGTTGTGCAGATTTTAATTATCAAAAACGATTTCAGTCTACTTCTCTTAATGGCCAGGTCGCTTTGATCACCGGTTCACGCTTAAAAATTGGATATCAGGCGGCGCTGATGATGCTACGCGCGGGGGCTCAAGTTATCGCCACTACGCGTTTTCCCATAGATTCTGCGCTGCGTTATGCTAAGGAAGCGGATTTTGATCAGTGGAGCCAGCGTTTGCATATTTATGGATTAGACCTGCGCCATACTCCGAGTGTTGAAATTTTCTGCAACTTTGTGGAGCAGAAATATGAACGCTTAGATATTTTAATTAATAATGCCGCTCAAACGGTAAGAAGGCCTCCGGGATTTTACGCGCACTTGATAGAAAAAGAGAATATAAAGTTTCATGATTTACCGGATAATGCGCGTTTATTATTGGGGTCTTTTCAGGAGTGTAAAAATAAACTTTTAGATATTCCCAGCAATCAATCGAAAACTGATTTAGCTTTACCGATTGCCTGGAATCAAAAGGCTCCCGGGGTAGGTCTTTTTGCATCGGCAAAACTCTCCCAGATTCCTTACACCCATGATTATACTTTGCCTGCAGAAAAAGTTTTTCCCCAAGGTAAGTTGGATGCGGATTTACAGCAGGTAGATTTACGACAAACCAATAGTTGGCGGCTTTGCTTAGGGCAGGTGCCTACTGCAGAGATGATTGAGATCCAATTAGTCAATGCCATTGCCCCATTTGTGTTATGTAATAAGTTATCGACAATGATGAAGCGTCAAAATACCGGACAAAAGCATATTGTGAATGTGTCGGCGATGGAAGGAAAGTTTTCGCGTTATGTTAAAACTGACCGCCATCCGCATACGAATATGGCTAAAGCGGCCTTGAACATGCTGACGCACACTAGCGCCAGCGACCTGGCTAAAAGCGGAATTTTTATGAATTCCGTGGATACCGGATGGGTGACGGATGAGGATCCGGCTGCTCTTTCTATGCGAAAACAAGAGAGGCATGATTTTCAACCACCCTTAGATATTGTCGATGGCGCAGCCAGGGTGTGTGATCCGTTTTTTGATGGGATAATTACGGGCAAGCATTGGTGTGGTAAGTTTCTAAAAGACTATTTTCCGGTGGCCTGGTAAAATTTAGAATCTCCTTGATATAATCGGATTTTGCGTATATAATTATAAAAATAATAATTTGCGTTTATTTATTAAATTTAAATATTAAGCCTACCAATATTTTTAGGGGAAAATTTTTAAAGGAAAAAAAGTTAATGAATACTGAGTTTAAAGATTTATATATAGGTGATTTAAAAATTCAGCTACCGATTATTCAAGGTGGTATGGGTGTGCGTGTGTCGAATTCATCGTTGGCTTCTGCGGTATCTAATGAAGGGGCGTTGGGAGTGATTGCCGCCGTAGGGCTGGGGGAGGAAGTTTTAAATTCAGCATTAAGTTACCCGGAACGTTCTTGCATATCTTTTGCGCAGAGTATTCGCCAGACGCGTGAGAAAACTAAAAATCCGTTTGGCGTGAATATTATGTGTGTTTTAACTAATTATGAGGATTTGGTTAATGTTGCACAAGATGAATCCGTAGATGTGATTATTTCCGGCGCGGGGATGCCATTGAGGTTGCCGGCTTTAATTAAAAATACTAAAACTAAATTAATTCCGATTGTTTCATCCGCCCGGGCTGCTAGTATTATTTGTAGCAGTTGGCAAAGGCGATATAAGCGTCTTCCGGATGCTTTGATTGTGGAGGGGCCACTGGCCGGAGGGCATTTAGGGTATAGCTTGGCTGAGCTCGAGGATAAAGAAAATTTTTCTTTAGAGAATATTCTTCAGAAAGTGGTAACGGTTGTACAGGAGTTTGAAAGTTGCACAACGAGGATTCCGGTAATTGCTGCCGGCGGTATTTTTGACGGGAAAGATATTGCTAAATTTATACGCTTAGGTGCTAGTGGCGTGCAAATGGGCACACGTTTTGTTTGTACGCATGAATGTGATGTGGCTCAGGAATATAAAGAAACGTATTTGGCGGCTAAGCAGGAGGATATTGTGGTTATCCCTAGCCCGGTCGGGCTGCCGGGTAGAGTTATCCGTAATGAGTTTGTTCAGCGTATAATGCAGGGCGCGCGGATTGATTTTGATTGCCAGTACCATTGTTTATATACTTGTGATCCGAAGAAAGTAAATTATTGTATTGCCAAGGCCTTGTTGAATGCTTCTCGGGGCCAGATGGAAAAAGGTTTTGCGATGTGCGGAAGCAATGCTTATCGCATTCAAAATATAGTTTCGGTAAAAGAATTAATTTCTGAGCTGGTTGTTCAAGCCCGAGCTAGCCTACGTACTTGAAATTTAAATTTAAAGAAATCTTCGCTAAGCTTATCCGACAGCATAATAGCCCGCATGAGATTGCTTTAGGTGCAGGGATTGGGGCTTTTATATCCGTGCTTCCGGTTTATGGCCTGCATACTGTTTTAGTTGTTTTGGCGGCAATTATTGTGCGGCCGGCGAATAAAATAGCTATTCTCCTCGGTACGAATCTTTCCCTTCCTCCAACTGTTCCTTTTATAACCTGGGCTGGATATGAGATTGGCAGGTTATTTTAGAAAAAGATTTGCCCCCCTTGAGTTGGGAGTTTTTTAAGCATTTGACTTTTGGCAAAATCGTTAGCTTATATGGGCCGTTATTTTTAGGCAGCTTAGTTTTAGGGGTGATTTGCGCAGTAATAACTTATGGCCTTACTTTTTTTGTGGTGAAGAAACTAAAAGAGAGAAATAGCCATGCCGGTGGAAGTAAAAATAAGGAAATTTCAAGCTAAAGATAGAGATGCGGTTAGGCAAATTGTTTATGATACCGCGTTAATTGGTGACTCGGCTGCCTTATTTTTTCAAGGCCAGGAAGTAATTAGCGATGCCCTTAGTTTGTATTTTACGGATTATGAGCCCGGCTCTTGTTTTGTCGCAGAAATTAATAATCAAATTGTAGGTTATCTTATCGGTGCTAAAGATAAAATTGCTGCTGAAGCAATATTTAATCGCCGCATTGTGCTGCCGTTAATTTTTAAGGCTTTTAAAAAAGGTATTTTTTTAAACCTTAAAAACCTCAAATTTATTTTTAGCTGTCTGATTGATTTAGTTAAAAATGGAATCCATACTCCGGATTATAATTCTACCTACCCAGCTACTTTTCATCTGAATATTAAAGATCATTTTCGAGGGTTAGATATCGGTGCTAAGTTAATTATCACTTATTTAGATTATCTTAAAATTAAAGGGGTTCCGGGAGTGCATTTAGCGACGATGTCTGAGCGGGCGGCTAATTTCTTTTTAGCGCAAGGATTTAGGCAATTATACAAAGGAAAGCGAACTTATTTTAGGCATGTTTTACAGCGGGATCTGCCGCTTTATATTTTTGGTAAATTAATTTAAAGCTATGAAAGTCTTAACTCAATTTGAAAGGAAACCCCGTTTATTTCAGGACCCGGAATTTATCATTTCTTGTACTGATCCGGTTTATTTTAAGAGAAGTTTCCAGGATATGGAGTTGGCGCTTAGCCAGGGGTATCATTTAGCCGGGTTTTTATCTTATGAAGCCGGATATTATTTTGAAGAGAGATTATATCAAAACAAGCAGTATGATTTTCCGCTTATTTATTTAGGTGCATATAAAGATGTTGGTAAAAATAAACTTACCAAATCTACTCAGGATTATCGCTTAGAAAATCTACGCTTAAATATTACTCAAGAACAATACTCTTCTAATATAAATGTCATTCGCGATTATATTGCCAAGGGTGATGTTTATCAGATTACTTATTGCCTTAAGTTGCTTTTTGATTTTTATGGTGATTCGCTATCTCTGTATTATCAGCTCTTAAAGGAGCAGCCGGTACCTTATCCTGCTTATATTCAAACTGATCAATTTCGAATTCTTTCTTTATCTCCAGAATTATTTATTAAGAAAAATTCCACGCATCTGGTGACTAAGCCGATGAAAGGCACTTGGCCGCGTGGCAATGGTTTATTTTTGGATCTTATCGCACCGTTGTGCCTTAAATATGACCGCAAGAACAGGGCGGAAAATGTAATGATTGCCGATCTTTTAAGGAATGATTTAGGCAGGCTAGGGCTAGATATTAAGGCGCCTACGCTTTTTGAGGTAGCTAGATATAAAACTCTTTGCCAGATGACTTCTACGGTAACGGCTAAGGTTAATCAGGATATTTCGATTTATAAGCTTTTTTCAGCGATTTTTCCTTCCGGATCGGTTACCGGAGCTCCGAAGATTCGCGCGATGGGGATAATTAATGAATTGGAGAAAGATCAGCGTAAGATTTATACTGGAGCGATCGGCTTTATTACTCCGGACAAAGATATGTTTTTTAATATACCGATCCGCACGCTTTTAATTAAGAATAATCCGGCTTTGTCTGCCGGCAGACAGGCAGAGATGGGAATTGGGGGAGGGATAGTTTGGGATTCGACTCCGGCTGGTGAATGGAATGAGGGGTTGCTTAAAGCTCAGTTTCTTACTGGTCTTTCAAAGGTAACTTTTACCCCGTAACTACCCTAAAGCAGGGTCGTTCTTTATGCTAAAGCTAAGGGTGTCCCCAATAGGGGCCACTCTTTCGATTGGCCTAGTGTCTGACCCTGCTTTGATATTATTTTTAAATTAGGTTGACAAGTAGGATTAAAGGGGTATAATAATTACAAGATTAGGGATTTTGAATGCCGCCAAGGATCACCACTAACCTTTGCGGCTTTTTTTATGGTGTTGTAGCTTGCCGCAAGGCAGTTGGGGAGGTGTAAGATTAAAAAAGTTAAGACTTCACTTAAAGGCAGGAAATGTAAATTCTCTCATTGCAAACATGTTTTAAGTATCTATAATCATGAGTCCTATTGCCATGTTCATCTTGGCTTGTTGGCTTATGATGATAAACCTAAGGCGATGAAAGCAGCATGACAAATAAACAGGTAAATACAGATAATATTATAAAGCCAACGGCGAATTTTTATGGCATGGGTATTGCTCCGAAGATTTTGGATATCTTAGAGCGGATGAAATTTAAAGTTCCCACGCCGATTCAGCTCAAAGCGATTCCTTTGGCCTTAGAAGGAAAAGATATCGTGGGGATTGCTCAGACGGGAACCGGTAAGACGCATTCCTTTGCTATTCCTATGGTTCAGCGCTTGGTGCAAAAAAAAGGTATCGGGTTAGTCCTTGCTCCGACCAGGGAATTAGCGATTCAGATTGAAGAAGCTTTTCAGGAGATTGCGCGTGCTTTTGGCATGCGAACTGCCTGTTTAATTGGCGGAGCGCCGATGCCACCTCAAGTGCAGGCTTTGCGCCGTGATCCTAGTATAGTGATTGCTACTCCCGGAAGATTGATTGATCATATGTCACAGTGGAATTTTTTGCCAGATAGTGTAGTTATGCTTGTGCTGGATGAAGCGGATCGTATGTTGGATATGGGGTTTGCTCCGCAAATTGATAAAATTTTACGTTTCTTACCTCGCGATAGACAAACCATGCTTTTTTCCGCCACGATGCCCAAAGAAATTATGAGCATCGCCACTAAGCATATGAAATTACCTTTGAGCGTGGAAATTGCTCCTTCTGGCACGACCGCTGAGTTGGTTACCCAAGAATTATTTATTGTTAAAAAAGATGCTAAAACACAGTTACTTAAAAAGATTCTGAGCCAGTATCACGGTTCAGTATTATTATTTTCACGTACTAAACATAATGCTAAAAAAATTGTGCGCAATATTCGGGATATGGGGCACTCTGCTTCTGAAATACATTCTAATCGTTCTCTGGCTCAGCGCCGGGATGCCTTGGAAGGTTTTAAGTCCGGTAAATATAGAGTATTGGTGGCCACGGATATTGCCTCTCGCGGTATTGATGTGACCGGGATTGAACTAGTGCTTAATTATGATTTGCCCGAGGATGCAGAAAATTATGTGCATCGTATCGGCCGTACCGCCCGTGCCGGGCATAAGGGGCATGCGATTTCTTTTGCTACTCCGGATCAGGGCCACGATGTGCGGGATATTGAAAAACTAATTAAAGCTAGTTTGCCGGTTTCAAAACATGCGGAGCTTACTTTAGATAAATTTGGTGAAGCTGGGCATCCGGCTGGCCGGTCATCGGGGCGTCATTCTGGCCAAGGTCAGCCAAGGTATGGTCAGTCAAATCAAGGTCAGTCAAGGCATGGCCAGTCTAGTCATGGCCAGGCGAAAAAACCTTATAAATATCCTAAGCCAAAATTTTATCGTTAATAAAAGTAATTCTTTGTTTTCTTGCCTTCCCGTTTTATAATAATTAATAATGAATATTCAAAAAAAAGCCGCATTTAAACTTATCTTTCTTTTTGGATTAGTTAGCCTTTTCGGAGATATGGTTTATGAAGGGGCGCGTTCGGTTAATGGCCCGTATCTTAAGACTCTCGGCGCTAATGCCGCAATTGTGGGATTAGTTGCCGGATTGGCGGAGTTTTTAGGTTATGCTGTACGCTTGGTGGCGGGATACTTTGCGGATAAGACCAAGGCTTATTGGTTGTTTACTTTCTTGGGGTATGGTTTATTGATCAGTGTGCCGCTTTTAGCGCTAACTGGTATTTGGCAGGTGGCGGTAGTTTTTATTATTATGGAAAGATTAGGCAAGGCCTTGCGTAGCCCGGCTAAGGATACTATTCTTTCGCAGGCGACCAAGCAGGTAGGTACGGGTTTTGGTTTTGCGATTGCTGAAGTACTTGATCAGATCGGCGCTATCAGCGGGCCGTTAATCTTTTCCATACTTTTTGTGATTATCGGTAAAGGGGATCGATCATTGGCAGATTATCAGCATGGATATTCCTTGCTTTGGATTCCTCTAGCGTTAGTTTTACTCTGTATTTTCTTTGCTCACCGCGCAGTCCCTAATCCTGAAGTTTTAGAGACTTCGGTAACTAAGTCTCCGGAATCAGATAAATTAACTAAAGTTTTTTGGATTTATACGATTTTTACTTTTATTACTACTTTAGGTTATGCTAATTTTGCTTTAATTGGCTTTCACTTTAAAGCTAAACATGTGTTGACGGATGCGCAGATTCCTTTGTTTTACGCTTTAGCGATGGGGGTGGATGCCGTAGCGGCCATGGCGATTGGTAAAACTTATGATATTTTTAAGGTTAAACACAACAATGAGAAGGCAGGTTTGATTACCTTGATTGCCATTCCTGTTTTTTCTTTATTAATTCCGGGATTAGTTTTTTCAATAAAATTTTCATGGGTGCTAGCGGGGGTAATTATTTGGGGTATTGTGATGGGTTGTCATGAAACAGTAATGAAATCGGCAATTGCTGATTTGACGCCATTAAAGAAAAGGGGTACAGGCTATGGGGTATTTAATGCTGCTTATGGCCTGGCGATTTTTATTGGCAGCGCACTAACTGGATTACTTTATGAGTATTCGATTTCGGCAATTATAATTACGAGCATTTTTATTGAAATTGTGGCGATTTCGGTATTTTTTATTATGCGTAAGGAGGCTCTAAAATAATATGCATATACCGGACGGATATCTAGGGCCGGTAACCTGTGGATTTTTTTATCTGTTAATGCTGCCGATATGGTCGATCGCCTCAAAGGTAGTCAAAAAAACTTTAAGTACAAAGCAAGTCCCGATGCTCGCCATTGGCGCGGCGTTTAGTTTTGTAATTATGATGTTAAATGTGCCGCTACCGGGCGGAACAACTGGCCATGCTGTAGGCGGTGTTCTGGTGGCGATATTACTGGGCCCCTGGGCTGCCTGTATCGCTATCACCGTGGCTCTGGTTATTCTGGCATTACTATTTGGTGATGGGGGTATTACAACTCTGGGTGTAAATTGTTTTAATATGGCTTTTATTTTACCTTTTACGGGTTATTATATTTATAGAGTGATTAGTTGTAAGACTCTTCTAAGTTCAAAACGAAGAGTAGCCGCTGCGGGAGTTGCTGGCTATTTGGCTATAACCTTAGCAGCTTTATTTGTAGGAATAGAGCTTGGATTACAGCCGTTGTTGCATCAGTCATCCAGCGGTCAGAGCATTTACTTTCCATATGGATTAAAAGTGTCTTTGCCGGTAATGTTGGAAGGACATCTTTTCGCTATCGGCTGGGTAGAAGCGATTATGACCGGGCTAGTAATAAAATATTTACAGAAGTATGCTTCGAAATTTTTTGAAGATAAAATTGGGTAAATTTTTAAGCAAAGAATGAAATTTGTGTTATAATCTTTAAAATTACCTAAAATAAATAATAATAAATATATCCGTGTTAAAAACTCCTCTTTACGAAACTCACCTTGCACTGAGTGCAAAAATGGCTCCTTTTGGCGGTTGGATGATGCCCATTCAATATCATGGAATATTGGCTGAGCATGCGCATACTCGTCAAAATGTTTCATTGTTTGATATTTGTCATATGGGCGAATTTATCCTTCAGGCCGATCCGGTTTTAAGTGGCTTGGATCGGGTTGTCACGCAAAATATTATTGCGATGCCAGTGGGTAGCTGTCGGTATGGTTTTATACTTAATGAACAGGCAGGTGTGTTGGATGATTTAGTCGTTTATCGTTTGGATAAAGCTAAATGGATGCTAGTGGTTAACGCTGCGACAACTCTTGATGATTATGAGCATTTGAAGAAAAATCTTAGTGGAGAATTTAAACTGGAAAATATTTCTGTGCAGACGGCTAAGCTGGATGTACAGGGTCCGCAGTCACTAGATGTATTAAAAAATATTTTTGGTGAGGGTTTAACTAAACTTAATTATTATACATTTAGTGAATTTGTTTTTCAAAAAGAAAACTGTATAATTAGCCGCACTGGTTATACTGGAGAGTTAGGTTTTGAAATTTATATTGCCAATCATTTGGTAGTAAAATTATGGGAAACCTTACTTAAAGATACACGCGTTTTGCCTGCTGGCTTAGGATGTCGGGATACTTTACGCCTAGAAATGGGGTATCCGCTTTATGGGCAGGATTTGGATATTAACCACACTCCGCTTGCAGCAGGATTAAGCAAATTTGTGGATTTGGAAAAATATTTTATTGGAAAAGAAAATTTATTAAAAGAAAAAAATCAAGGACCACAAGAAAGATTAATTTGTTTTCAGACGGATTCGCGTAGGTCACCGCGGCACGGGTTTGCGATATTTTCCGGTGAACAACGTGTTGGCATAGTAACTAGCGGTTCTTTTTCGCCTAGTCTTTCTGTTGGGATTGGATTGGGTTATGTTTCGGGTAATTATGATATTGGCACAGCGCTTATTGTTAAGGGCTTGGGCACGGAGATTTCGGTAAAGGTTGTAAAGCGGCCTTTTGTAAAAGTAACTTCGTTGTAAAAATAAATTATGTATTAATCTTTGCGGGTGGCTTGGGTGTTTTCGAAGCGCGTTAGCGCTAGAAAATACCCAAGACAGGACCCGCAAAAATTAGAAAACCATAACTTATAACTAGGAGAATCTTATGAGCATACCACAAAATCTTTTTTACACCAAAGAT
>CAYHRM010000013.1:0-16964 GCA_964359035.1 uncultured Planctomycetales bacterium | reverse complement strand
TGAGTTTTTAGCTTCTAATGATGAGGCTGGAATTACTGATGGCCGCGTGGAGTTAATTGGCCCGGATATTGATCAGCTGCCTACGGGGAGCAAATCTTTGCCTTTGGCAATTGTGGTAGATGTTTTTGGCCGCAAAATGCAAAAAGATTTTGAGCCGATCTTAGAAAGGCAGATCCATCGTTTTATTAATTATTGCATGGGCCTCATGCATATGGGCCAGCGCGATATGGTTTGGATTAGAATATCTCAGGATGCTTATAATAAAGGTTTTCGATTAAAGCATTTGGGGGTCATTTTACATGCGATGTTACATGCGGAGTATAGTGCGATTGTGGATAAAGTACAGGTTAAGCTTTATACTCATCAGGAGGATGTAGCAAGGATTTCACTTGGCGCACAGCAAATATATAATCAACGTGATGAGCGCTTAGCTGGTATGACGGATGAGAGTGTGGATACATTTTATTCCTGTTTGTTATGCCAGTCCTTTGCTCCGAATCATGTTTGCGTGGTTACTCCGGAGCGTTTAGGTTTATGCGGGGCATATTCTTGGCTGGATGCTAAGGCTTCTTTTGAGATTATTCCTACTGGCCCTAATCAACCTATTTTAAAAGGTGATCTTTTGGATGCCCGGCTTGGCCAGTGGGATAATATCAATGCTTTTGTGCAGCAGAAATCTAATCAGACGATCAATGCGGTCAGTATGTATTCGCTGATGGATGGGCCGCAATCTTCTTGCGGATGCTTTGAATGCATTGTGGCGATTATTCCGGAAGCTAATGGGGTAATGTTGGTGCATCGTGACTATTCCGGAATGACTCCTTCGGGAATGAGTTTTACCACTTTAGCCGGATCAGTGGGCGGCGGGGTACAGACTCCGGGATTCTTGGGGGTGGGTAAGTTATATATTTTGAGTAAAAAATTTATTTCGGCTGAAGGCGGATTGGCCAGAGTGGTCTGGATGCCTAAGGAGCTAAAGGAAATTTTGCAAGATAAACTCAAATCCAGGGCCCAAGAGATTGGCCAGGTGGATTTATTGGATAAGATTGCGGATGAGTCAGTGGCTACTAGTTCCGAAGAACTTTTAGTTTTCTTAAAACAGGTAGCGCATCCGGCATTAACTATGGATTCGATCATTTAAATTCTTCTTGACGTGTATGTTTTAAAGTATATAATAATTAACAGATAAATGAATAATCATCTCCCGCCTAAATTTATTTTTACTTTAATCGCAATATTATTTGTTCTTTATTTTGCTGGGCTCACTTTTGCGCAAGAACTAAAGGCCGGGCCTTCGGTTGCAGATTTAGTGGATGTCAAACAGGAGCAAGCTAGAAAATATCGCGAGGTAGGGTTAGAGTATCAGCAGATGGGTAATTTAGCCGAAGCCCTAAGCTATTATCAAAAAGCGGTTGCTGTTTATCCTAATTTTGCCGTTGCTTACAATGATTTAGGGGTAGTTTGTGAAACGATGGGGTTAATTGATCGGGCAGAGGAAAATTACCTAAAATCGGTTAAGCTTGATCCTTTTTATTCTAGTGCTTACACAAATTTGGCACTTCTTTATGAAGGTAAGCGTAATTTAAAAAAGGCAGAATTTTATTGGAGTAAACGAGTAGAGGTAGGTGCTAGCGATGATCCCTGGACGGAGAAAGCCGCTAGCCGGCTTAGCGATATTCGTATGTCTTTATCCGGCCGTCCATTCTCTGATCAACGGGAAGAAGAGGTTCTCGGGCTGATGAAGGAAATTGCCACGGATAAAACTGAATTTAATAAAGACGAAGAGACGCTTGCCCAAACGCACTTCAAAAAAGCTAAACAGTGTTTTGATAGAGGAGATATGGCCACCGCCATCAAAGAAGCATTAGATGCGCAGTATTTAGATCAGGATAACTCGGAGATTGAAGCGTTTATTGAAAAGGCAGAGCTAAGAGCTCTGACGCGATAGAAGCGTACCGCAAAAACATCTTTCCTTATATTGAATTCCTTTAAACATTTAATTAATGGCTGAAAAAAGTTTTTTCTTAATTGATGCCACTGCCTTTTGTTATCGAGCATTTTATGCCTTAAGGGATTTAAGCACTTCTAGCGGCCAGAAGACTAATGCGGTTTACGGATTTATAAATATTCTTAATAAAGTATTAAAAGAACAGAAGCCGGATTATCTGGTTTGTTGTTTTGATTTATCGCGGGATACCTTTCGTTTAAAAAAATTTGCGCAGTATAAGATGCAGCGGCCTCCTATGCCCAATGATTTGATTAGCCAGATTCCTCTAATCAAAGAGGTAGTTAGTGCATACGGAGTGCCTATTTTTGAAAAAGAAGGCTTTGAAGCCGATGATTTAATTGCCCAGTTGGCGAGAAAAGCCGTTTTGCAATCATTGGCGGTGACCATTGTCAGTAGCGATAAGGACATTTTGCAATTAGTGGATAAACATATTTCGGTATTTAGCCCCTATAAAGATAGTGGAGTGCTTTATGATTTAGTTAAGGTAAAAGAGCGTTTTGGAGTTGTTCCAGAGCGCATAGTGGATATTATTGCCTTAATGGGTGATGCTGCCGATAATATTCCCGGGGTTCCGGGGATTGGAGATAAGACCGCTCAAAAGTTGATTTTGGAATTTGGTTCTATAAATAAGTTACTTAAAAATATTGCAAAAGTAAAACCTCCAAAAATTAAAGAAATGATCCTTGAACACAGCCAACGCGTAAAATTAAATCAGGAGTTAATTACCCTGGATCAGAAGCTGGATTTAGATTTGGATTTAGAGAAGGCTAAAACTGGGCAACCAGATTATTTGCGGCTGGCGAGCATTTTTAAGAAGCTAGAGTTTAAAAAGCTGTTGGGAGAATTGCCGGATGTAGCAGAAAAAACCATGCCTACCAATTTGCATAGCTGTAATCAGGTTGAGCTAACCGCGATGCTTAAGGGGTGTGATGAAATTGCTATTTATGGATCAAACGCTGAGGATTTATTTTTTGCTATAGGTGATAAATTTTTTAGTGGTAACTCTGCCCAGGCTCAGCTGCGCGAAGCAGTTTCTGATTTTCGGATAAAAAAGACAGGGCATGATCTTAAAAAATTAAAGGTCGCTCTTTTTAAAACAGATTTGGTTCTAAACGGTTTAGATTTTGATATTATGATTGCTGCGTATTTATTAAATCCAGCGCGGACAAGCTATGCGCTGGAGGATCTGGCGTTGGAAAATTTAGGGGAATTTATTCGCCAGGGATCTTTGGGGGCAAAAGAGGCATTGGCTTTAGTGGTAAAATTAAAACTGGTATTGAAAAAAGCTTTAGAAGATAAGGGGCTAGCTGAGTTATTTTTTGATCTTGAAATGCCCCTGGTGAGTATTTTAGCGTTAATGGAACAAGATGGCATTAAGTTGGATTTAGAGTTGCTTAAGAACCTTTCGCATGATATTGAGCATCGATTAATTAAGTTAATTTCGGATATTTATGAGGCAAGTGGAACGCAATTTAATATCAATTCGCCAAAACAATTAGGACAGGTTTTATTTGAAAAATTGGGCCTTCCGGTAATTAAAAAAACTAAGACCGGCCCATCAACAGATGAAGAGGTGTTAAAGCGTTTAAGTGCCCAGCATGCTTTGCCGGCTTTGTTGCTGGAGTATCGACAGTTAACGAAATTAAAAAATACTTATGTTGATGCCCTGCCTAAGTTAGTTGATCAATCTACCGGTAGGGTGCATACCTCTTTTAATCAGACGGGCACGGAAACAGGCAGGTTAAGTTCTAGCAATCCTAATTTGCAGAATATTCCGATTAAGACGGATATAGGCGCAAAGATTCGGCAGGCGATTATTACTTCTGGTAAAGATAGTTGTTTGCTTTCTTGTGATTATTCACAGATAGAATTAAGGGTTCTGGCACATCTTTGTGGCGATCCGACATTGATTGAGGCGTTTAGCCGTAATCAGGATGTACATCGGTTGACCGCTTCTTTGATTTATAGTCTTCCTGAATCAAAAGTCAAAGAGCAGATGCGTGAAGTCGCCAAAAGAGTAAATTTTGGCATTATTTACGGACAGAGTGCTTATGGCTTGAGCAAGGATCTGGATATTTCTATAAAACAGGCTCAGGATTTTATTGATGCCTACTTTTTACGTTATCCTAAGGTAAAGGAATATATCGACGCACAGATTAAAAAGGCTCAAAGTGAAGGATTTGTTACTACGCTCTTGGGAAGAAGAAGGTATATTCCTGAAATTAATAATAAAAATATGGGGATCCGGCAGTTTGCTCAGCGTCAAGCGGTGAACACCCCTATTCAGGGCACGGCGAGTGATTTGATTAAGTTGGCAATGATTAAAATCGGCGCTCAAATTAAAGAGAGGGCCTTAAAAGCTAAGATGATTTTACAGATTCATGATGAATTGGTTTTTGATCTACCGATGGCTGAATTAAATATACTCACCGGGTTAGTTAAGGATAAAATGGAGAATGTTATGAAATTAGTGGTGCCGATAAAAGTAGATATGAAAAAAGGGGCTAACTGGTTAGAGATGTCTGTGTTTTCTCCAGAATCGGAGCTGGCCTAATGAAGATAGCAATGGTCGCTTCAGAGGTCGTGCCTTTTGCTAAGACCGGGGGGCTGGCAGATGTGGCCGGAGCCTTACCTTTAGCTTTAGAGTATTGCGGGCATGAAGTAATTGTCATTATGCCCGGATATAAATGCATTACGCAGGCTAAGTTAAAGATTCAACGGGTTTCTAATGACATAACATCTGCAATAATCGGTAAAAATATTAAAGTTTTCTTTATTGAGAATAAGGATTACTTTAATCGTGATGGATTATACGGAGATAAAAATGGTGATTACCCAGATAATTTAGAGCGTTTTGTTTTTTTCTGCCGCCGGGGGCTAGAGTTATTAAAAGAGATAAATTTTTCTCCGGATATCTTACATTTGCATGATTGGCAGGCGAGCTTGATGGCGGCCTATTTGAAACATCAATATGCAAAGATAAGTTTTTATAACAGGATTAAATGTGTGTTAACTTTGCATAATGTTGGCTATCAGGGGGTTTTTGTTAAAGAAGAATTTCCTAAACTTGGTTTTGGCTGGGAGCTTTTTGATATTGATGGTTTTGAGTTTTATAATAAGGTCAACTTGTTGAAAGGGGGGATAATTTTTTCCGATTTTATCAACACAGTTAGCCCAACTTATGCTAAAGAGATTCAAACTAAAGAGCTAGGATTTGGTTTAGATGGACTTTTGAATAAACGAAAAAATGTTTTAAGCGGCATTTTAAATGGCGTGGATTATTCTGTTTGGGATCCGAATGCGGATAGGTATATTATGCAGAATTATTCTTTAGCTAATTTAGAAGGCAAAGCTTTGGATAAAGAAAATTTACAAAAAATATCTGGGTTACCGATAGATAGGAATATCCCGGTTTTGGGAATAGTTTCGCGTTTGGCCCAGCAGAAGGGTTTTGATATTTTTGCCCAAGGCTTAGATGATCTTTGTAAAATGGATGTGCAGCTAGTTATCTTGGGAGACGGAGATTTAAAGTACCAGGAGATGCTTAAAATTGCCGCACAGAAATATCCCAAAGTTATTTCCTTAAATTTGAAATTCGATGACCCTCTAGCGCATAAGATCTATGCCGGGAGTGATATTTTTCTGATGCCTTCAAGATACGAGCCTTGTGGATTGGGGCAACTAATCAGTTTATATTATGGGGCAATTCCGTTGGTTTTTAAAACTGGTGGTTTAGCAGATACTATCAACAGAAATAATGGTTTTGTTTTTAGCCGGTATACTGAAGATGAATTGCTAAAATTAATTAAACAAGCTATTCTGTTATTTAAAAATAAAAATAAATGGCTCTCTTTGATTAATAATGCTATGGAATGTAATTTTTCTTGGAAGGTTTCTGCGGATAAATATGTTCAGCTCTATGCTAAGGCCAAGAAAAAATAAATTTGTTTTAGGCATCACCGGCTGTATCGGCTCTGGTAAAAGCACGGTCGCTGGTATGTTTAAGGGTAAAGATTGCCTGTTGATTGATGCTGACTGCCTGGGGCATGATTTAATCTCTAGCGGTAGCGCTGTTTATCGTAAGATCATAAAAGCGTTTGGCCGATTAATTCTTAAACCGGATAATTCCATTGATCGTGCTAAGTTATCGGAGATAGTTTTTACCAATAAAGTAGCCTTGGCTAAACTTAATGGTATCGTGCATCCGGAGTTAATTCGGCAGATTAAGCAGCGTATCCGTAATTCTAGTAAGAGAATTATAATTCTGGATGCAGCTTTAATTATTGAAGCAGGATTAGTTAAAATGGTGGATCAATTGATAGTGGTCACTGCCAAAAGCCGGCAATTGATTTGGCGCAGCCAAAAAAGTTTGGGCTTGGCAAAAAAACAGGTAATTTTAAGAATGAAATCTCAGATTTCGCAAAAGGAAAAGTCGCGTTTTGCGGATTTTATCATAGATAATAGCAGCCAGGTAAGTAAAACTCAGCAACAAGTTTCTAAAATACGGAGGCAGTTGTGGAAAAGTTAGATATTAAAAATCTCAAAGACATGAAGATTAGTGAGTTGAATAAGCTGGCTAAAGAATTAAATGCCAGTGGAACTAGTGGCTTAAAAAAGCAGGATCTGATTTTTAAAATACTTCAGGCTCAGGCAGAGAAGGAAGGGTTGATGTTTGGAGAAGGAGTATTAGAGATTCTTTCTGAAGGGTTTGGTTTCTTACGCAGCCCGAATTATAATTATCTCCCTTGCCCGGATGATATTTATATCTCTCCATCGCAGATTAGGAAATTTGAATTGCGCACGGGGGATACGGTAAGTGGGCAGATTCGTCCACCTAAGGAAGGGGAGAAATATTTTGCTTTACTTAAGGTGGAGGCGGTAAATTTTGAAAATCCTGAGGAGGTAAAAGAAAAGGTGCTTTTTGATAATCTTACTCCGGTTTATCCGCGTGAGCCGTTTAATATGGAGACTAAACCGGATGAGTTATCTATGCGGATTATGGGGCTACTTACTCCGATTGGCAAAGGCCAGCGCGGTTTGATTGTGGCTCAGCCATATAGCGGTAAAACTGTATTGTTACAGAAAATCGCTAATGCTATTACTAGTAATAATCCGGATGTGATTTTAATTGTTTTATTGATTGATGAGCGGCCGGAAGAAGTTACAGATATGCAGCGTAATGTCAGAGGTGAAGTAATTTCATCTACCTTTGATGAGCCGCCAGAGCGTCATGTGCAGGTTGCCGAGATAGTTTTAGAAAAAGCTAAGCGCTTGGTTGAGCATAAACGTGATGTGGTTGTGCTTTTGGATAGTATTACACGTTTAGCTCGAGCTTATAACTCCGTGGTTCCGCATAGTGGTAAGGTTCTTTCCGGCGGTATTGATTCTAATGCTCTGCAAAAACCTAAAAGATTTTTTGGAGCGGCGCGGGCGGTAGATGAAGGTGGAAGCCTGACCATTATTGCTACGGCTTTAGTAGATACAGGAAGCCGGATGGATGAAGTTATTTTTGAAGAGTTTAAGGGCACCGGTAACATGGAAACTCAGCTGGATCGTAATCTTTTCCAGCGCAGGATTTATCCGGCGATTGATATTAAGCGCTCCAATACTCGTCATGAGGAGTTGTTGGTTAAACCGGATGTGTTGAGCAAGACCTGGATCTTGAGAAAAGTTTTAAATGAGTTAAATAACGTGGAAGCGATGGAGTTACTAATTGAAAAATTAGGTAAGACTAAGAATAATGAAGAGTTTTTAAACAGCATGAACCAGAAATAACAATACCCCGCGCTATAAGGAATTACGCGGGTATGCCCATTTGGGCAAAGGAGAAAAAAGATGAAAGAGAAAATACATCCTAATTACAAAGAGAGTACTATTGTTTGCGCTTGTGGCGAGACAGTGCACACCCGTTCCACTAAACCTAGCATTCGGGTGGAGATTTGTTCAAAATGCCATCCATTTTTTACTGGAAAACAAAAATTAGTGGATTCTGCCGGCCGCGTAGATAAGTTTGTAAAAAAATACGCTAAAAAACAATAAGGCGTTTTAAAGTATGTATGAACAATTAGAAAAATTAGTTTCTCGTTACCAGGAGCTTGAACAGCTTTTGGGAAGCCATGAGCAGATTACCGATCGAACGCTCTATAATAAATTGGCAAAGGAGCTTTCTGATCTTAAGTTTGTGGTTTCTTTATATCGGGAATATAAGAATCTGCTTCAGGAGATTACTGATCTTGAGGTGGTGATGTCGGGTAAGCATGATCAGGATTTCTTAGAATTAGTACAGGCTGAGCAAAAAACCTTAGCCGAGAAAAAAGATCTTCTTCAGCAGAAGTTAGATAAAATTCTAGCCGGAGAGGATAAGGATGCCGGGCGTGATTGTATTGTGGAAATCCGTCAGGGTACCGGAGGGGATGAGGCGGGGCTTTTTGCGGCCGTACTCTATCGGATGTACTCCAAGTATGCTGATAATAAAAACTGGGAAATTGAGACAATGTACTCTAGTGTCAATGAAGCTGGTGGAATTAAAGAAATCGTTTTTAGTGTTAAGGGGAAGGATTCTTTTCGTTGTTTGAAATTCGAAAGCGGCGTACATCGCGTGCAGCGGGTTCCTACTACTGAATCGCAGGGGCGAATCCATACCTCTACGGCGACAGTGGCGGTATTAGTGGAGCCGGAGGAGATTGATTTGGTTATTGAACCAAAAGATTTAAGGATTGATACTTATCGTTCAAGTGGCCCGGGTGGACAGCATATGCAGAAGACTGATTCGGCGGTACGCATTACCCATCTTCCTACTAACACGGTAGTGGCCTGTCAGGATGAACGTTCGCAGATTAAGAATAAAGCTAAAGCGATGCGAGTTCTACGAGCTCGGATTTTAGAGGTTAAAATCGAAAATGAGGCAAAGAGATTATCTAGCGCTAGAAAAACTCAGATTGGCACCGGAGACCGTAGTGAAAAAATTCGAACTTATAATTTCCCGGACCGTCGAGTTACGGATCACAGGATTAATTTTACTTCGCATCAGTTAGAAGGGATTCTAGAAGGGCAGATGGATGAGCTTTTTGAGGCCTTATTAAAAGCAGAGTCAGAGAAGAAAAATGAACGAAGCTGAGTTAGTTTTAACCCAGGTTTTAAATTGCAGTCGTTTGTCTTTATATCTTAATAAAGATGTGCGTTTAGCGAGAAATAAATCCGCACAACTATCTGCAATATTTAAGCGCAGGATTAATGGTGAGCCGCTGCAGTATATTTTAGGTTCAACTGAATTTATGGGTTTGAAATTTAAAGTTGATAAGCGGGCCTTGATTCCCCGTCCGGAAACAGAGATTCTAGTGGAGTCAGTGATTCAAGAATTAAAGGCCACGGTTAATTTGATTCCTAGGATCCTTGATTTAGGTACAGGTTCAGGCTGTATTGCCATATCTATTGCTAAGCTATTGCCTCAGGCGCAGATTTGGGCTGTGGATATATCAGGCGAGGCTTTGCAATTGGCGCTTGAGAATGCTTGTTTAAATAAAGTAAAAGTTAAATTTATACGCTCCAATCTTTTTAGTGAGCTTAAAAATAAAAAATTTGATTTAATTATCAGTAATCCTCCTTATGTATCCATAGGAGAATTAAAAGGGTTAGCTAAAGAGATATCTTTTGAACCTAAGCAGGCGCTTGTTGCCGGTGTTGATGGTTTAGATTTTTATCGTTTGATAATTAATCAGTCCTTAGTGCATTTGAATAGTAATGGATTATTAGCTTTGGAGGTAGGGGGTAAACAGGCGAGTGAGGTTAGGGGGATGTTGGTTAAGGAAAATTTTAGTGAAATAAAAATAATTAAAGATTATAATCATCTTCAACGTGTAGTTTTGGCTAAAAAAAGGGATAAGTAAGTGGATAAATTGATTATTGAAGGCGGAGCAAGATTAAAAGGAGAGGTGACTATTAGCGGTGCAAAAAATGCCGTGTTGCCGATTTTAGCGGCCACTCTGTTGACTGATGAGCCTTGTGTAATCAAGGGCGTGCCGAATTTACGTGATACTAACAGTATGCTTAAAATTTTACGGGCCTTAGGAAAAGTTGCCGAATTTGATAAAGGCAGGGTAAATGTTTGTGCAGGAAAAGTGACAAATTATATTGCTGAATATAAGTTAGTTTCAACCATGCGCGCTTCTTTCTGTGTTTTGGGTCCGCTTTTAGGTAAATTGAAAAAAGCTAAAGTTTCCTATCCCGGAGGATGTGTAATCGGAGCCCGCCCGGTTGATTTGCATCTTAAAGGAATTACGGCCTTAGGAGCCGATATTAATATTGAATCAGGTTATGTCGTGGCTACCGCCAAAAAACTTCGCGGCGCCTATGTTTATTTAGGCGGGGCTTATGGTTCTAGCGTTTTAGCTACGGATAATGTGATGATGGCGGCGGTTTTAGCCAGTGGAAAAACTATTATTGAATCTGCAGCTTGCGAGCCGGAAGTAGTAGATTTAGCGGAATTTTTAATTAAAATGGGCGCTAAAATTAAAGGGCATGGCACTCCGAATATTGAGATTGAGGGAGTAAAGCATTTACATGGTGCAGTGCATACCGTAATCAGTGATCGAATCGAAGCAGGGACAATGATTTTAGCTTCTTTAATTACTGGCGGAGATATCTTAATTAAAAACGTGCAATATCAGCATTTAGGAGCTTTGATTGATAAATTAAGCGAGGCCGGTGTGCATATTAGCCGCACTGATGGAACATTGCATGTTAAAGGAAGCCGTCGATTAAAAGCGGTAAATATTACTACACTTCCTTATCCGGGTTTTCCTACGGATATGCAAGCGCAGATGATGAGCCTGATGGCGGTAAGTAATGGCATTAGCGTAATTACGGAAAAGATTTATCCGGATAGATTTGTACATGTAGCAGAGCTTAATCGTATGGGGGCACATATTCAAAAAGAGGGTCCGCATGCGATTGTTGAAGGAATTAAATCTTTAAGCGGAGCTCCGGTAATGGCTAGTGACCTGCGTGCTTCTGCCGGTTTAGTTCTGGCCGGTTTGGTTGCTCGCGGAAAAACATCAATTTCCAGAATTTATCATTTAGAGCGAGGGTATGAATTTATTGAAGAAAAATTAATTAATTTAGGGGCCAAAGTTTGGAGAGAAAAAGAATGATTTTAATGATTGATAATTATGATTCTTTTACCTATAACCTGGTGCAGTATTTAGGTGAATTGGGTCAGATAGTTAAGGTTTATCGTAATGACGTTTTGACGATTAAGGATATTAAAAAATTAAATCCAGAGAGGTTAGTTATTTCTCCTGGTCCTGGTCGCCCGGAAGATGCCGGAATTTCTTGTGATGTCATTAGAGAATTTAGCGGTAAAATTCCTATCCTGGGAGTTTGCCTGGGGCATCAGGCAATTGGTTATTGTTTTGGTGCTAAAATCGTGCAAGCTAAGCGCTTGATGCACGGCAAGACCTCCAAAATTTATCATCATAAAAAAGATATTTTTAAAAATATTCCCAATCCTTTTATTGCCACCCGCTATCATTCATTGCTCGTTGAGAAAAAAAGTTTACCAGATTGTTTGGAAATAATTGCCAGGACTAAGGAAGATGAAATTATGGGGCTTAAACATAAAGAATATCCGGTTTGGGGGGTGCAATTTCATCCGGAATCGATACTGACTAAAAGCGGTAAAGCAATATTAGATAATTTTATTAAATTAGAATAGTAGTGTCATTGCGAGCGAACGTAGTTAGCGAAGCAATCTAATAAAAAAATGATTAAAGACTTAATTCAACAATTAATTAGTAAAAAAGATTTAAGCCAAGTGCAAATGCAGCAAGTGATGCAGGAAATTTTAACCGGTACAGTAGAAACTGCAGATATTATTGCGTTTTTAACTTCTTTGAATGATAAGGGTGAATCGGTCCAAGAATTAACCGCAGCGGTAAAAGTAATGCTTAAATATGTCCAGCCGATCATCGTGGATAAGCCTAATATTTTAGATACTTGTGGAACCGGCGGGGATAAAAAAGGGACATTTAATATTTCTACAATTTGTGCTTTTGTGGCTAGTGGCGCCGGAGTGACGGTGGCTAAACATGGTAACCGTTCAGTATCTAGCAAATGCGGAAGTGCAGATATTTTAGAGGCTTTGGGTGTAAATATTAATTTGGATAAAGATAAAATTAAAAAATGTTTAGAAGAGATTGGAGTTGCTTTTTTATTTGCACCGAATTTGCATCCGGCGATGCGTTTTGTTATGCCGGCCAGAAAACAGATTGGCCAAAGAACGATGTTTAATATTTTAGGTCCCTTAATTAACCCGGCGCGGGCAACTAATCAGCTCATTGGTGTATATGCTAAGCAATGGGTCAAGCCGCTGGCGGAAGTTTTGCGTAATTTAGGTTCAAAACATATATTGGTCGTGCATGGCGCTGATGGCCTGGATGAAGTATCGACTACAGATAAAACATTTGTTGCCGAGATAGTTGATGGCCAATTAAAAGAATATGAAATTACTCCTGAAGAATTTGGTTTTAAGAGAGCTAAGCCTGATGATTTATTGGGTGGTTCAATTATGGAGAATGTAAAAATTGCTCAAGACCTGTTAATGGGGAAAAAGGGAGCTGCCCGAGATATTGTTTTATTGAATGCCGGTTGCGCGATCTATGTGGCGGATAAAGCTAAAACGATTGCCGAAGGGATTAAATTAGCGGAAGAATCAATTGACTCAGGTGCAGCGCTTAAGAAACTTGAATTATTAAAGGAGTACTTATAACAATATGGCTAAGGCGGATATTTTAAAACAAATTGTAACTAAAAAGAAAGAAAGAATTCTCCTGGCGCAACAACAGCTTAGCCAGGAAGATTTAATTACTAAATTAGTTGGTTTGCCGCCAACGCGGCCGTTTAAAGAGGTAATCAGTAAGCCTAAACAGATTTCATTAATTGCTGAAATTAAGCAGGCCTCACCTTCTGAAGGGGTTATCCGTCAGGATTTTAATTTAGAAGAGATTGCTCGGTTTTATCAAGAGGCAGGGGTGCAGGCAATTTCGGTGTTAACTGAAGAAGATTTTTTTAATGGCAATCTGGCTTATTTGAATCAAATAAAGAGTATATTTACTGGCCCAATTTTGAGAAAAGATTTTATCTTAGAAAGTTATCAGGTTTATGAGTCGCGTTATTTTGGAGCGGATGCAATTTTATTAATTGCGGATTTATTGACTAAGGATAAACTTGTAGAGTTAATGCAGATTGCTGATTCTTTAGGCCTGGATTATCTGGTAGAGGTGCATGATGAAAAAGAGCTAAAGAAGGTATTGGGATTAAAGGTGCCGATTATCGGAATTAATAACCGTAATTTGCGCACGTTGGAGATTGATTTTAAAACTACGGAAAAATTATTTACTTTAATTCCTAGAGATAAAATAGTGGTGGTTGAAAGCGGGATTAAAAATTCTCAGGATGTTTTATTTTTAAAAATACTGGGTGCCAGTAGTGTATTAATCGGTACTGCCTTTATGGAAGCAGTGGATATAAAAAGCAAAGTAGAAGAGATGATGGGATGGTAAAGGTTAAAATTTGTGGGATTACGAATTTAGAGGATGCGCTTTTAAGCTATTTTGCGGGAGCCGATGCTTTAGGTTTTGTCTTTTATAATAAAAGCCCGCGGTATATTAGGCCGATTAAAGCGGCCAATATTGCGCGTATTTTGCCTAAGAAAATTAAGCTGGTGGGAGTTTTTGTGGATGAAAAAGTTTCTGTGGTAAAAAAAATCGCTAAGTTTTGCGGATTAGATTTATTGCAGTTTCATGGCCAGGAAACACCTGAATATTGCCAGAAATTTAAAGGTTATAAAGTGATTAAGGTATTTAGGGTAAGCAAGAAAAGTGATTTAGAAGGCATAAATAAATATAAAACTTTTGCTTATTTGTTTGATAGTTTTTCTAAGTTTAAGTTAGGGGGTACGGGGAATAAATTTAACTGGAATATTCTGGCACAAACAGCTAAAATGAAGCCTATTGTATTTTTATCCGGCGGTTTGAATGCGCGTAATGTTAAGCGGGCAATTAAATTAATCAAATCCGATTGGGTGGATGTTTCTAGTAGTTTAGAATTAAAGCCAGGAAAGAAGGATTATCAGAAGGTAAAAAAGTTTATTCAGATAGTAAGATTCATATAATTTTAGCGGGTCCTGTCGAGCCTTGTTCTCGCCGCATGACAGCGGCTTTAAATCAAGTCTCGCCACCCGCTAAAATAAGAACATTATGAAAAAATGTCCGTTTTGTTATGAAGAGATCCAGGATCAAGCGATAAAATGCAGGTATTGCGGAGAATTCTTAAAAAAGAAGAGCAAGGGCCTGAAGTGTTTGTTTGGTTGCTTAACCTGGTTGGCGGTATTGGTTTTGATTGGTTGCATTATTGTTTATGCGTTTTCTTTTCTGCTAGAGAAGGCGATGTATAAAATGATGGCAGTGAGAGCTAATTTAACCAGTTTTAGCATGCCTTTTAATCCCCTGGGAAATGTGCAAGGGATGTTGAAGGACCTGGGGCAGGGGTATCAGATTTTTAATGATTTTTTAGGTGATGGTTCATTAAAGGATTATGAAAAAATTTATCCTTCTTCGTCAAAAAATTAATGCAAAATAAACTACCGGATAAAAGTGGGCACTTTGGTTTGTTTGGGGGGAGGTTTGTCCCGGAGACGTTGATCTATGCTTTGGATGAATTAGAAAATGAGTACTCTAAAGCTAAACAAGATAAAAAGTTTGCTCAAGAGTTGGCTTATTATTTACGGGAATATGCCGGCCGGCCTACTCCTCTTTATTTAGCTAAAAATTTAAGCCAATATTTAGGAATAAAAAAAGTTTATTTAAAAAGAGAAGATCTTTTGCACACCGGTGCACATAAAATTAATAATACTTTAGGCCAAGTGCTTTTAGCGGTGAGGATGGGTAAAAAAAGATTAATTGCGGAGACCGGAGCTGGCCAGCATGGAGTGGCTACCGCTACGGTGGCGGCTTTATTTGGATTAAAATGCGATATATATATGGGCCAAGAGGATATACATCGGCAGGCTTTAAATGTGATGCGCATGAAATTACTTGGGGCTAATGTAATTAGCGTTAAAAGTGGAACGCAGACCTTAAAAGATGCGATGACCGAGGCTTTGCGCGACTGGGTAACTAATGTGCGCAATACTTATTATGTGATCGGTACAGTTGCCGGTCCGCATCCATATCCGGAAATGGTGCGTAATTTTCAGCGCGTAATTGGTGATGAAGCTCGAGCGCAAATTTTAAAAAAAGAAAATCGCCTGCCGGATTATTTAGTCGCTTGTGTTGGCGGCGGTAGTAATGCTATTGGATTATTCCATCCGTTTTTTAATGACAAAAAAGTAAAAATGATCGGTGTAGAAGCTGCTGGCTTAGGAATATCATCAGGAAAACATTCTGCCAGTTTGGAGTTTGGTTCAACCGGAGTTTTGCATGGTTCAAAATCAAAAATTTTAGAAGACAAATTTGGACAGATTAAGAATGCGCATTCTATTGCCGCGGGTTTAGATTATCCGGGGGTTGGGCCGGAACATGCTTATTATAGACAGATAAAGCGAGCGGATTATCTCTCTGTTACTGATCAAGAAGCAACAGAAGGTTTTAAATTGCTGACTTTAAAAGAAGGCATTATCCCGGCATTGGAATCTGCTCATGCGATTGCCTATCTAAAGAAGGCCGGGAAAAAGATTAAGAAAAATGCCACAGTGATAGTTTGCCTTTCTGGAAGAGGGGATAAGGATCTTAAATGAATCGTATTGATAGAAAATTTATACAATTAAAGCAGCAAGGAAAAAAGGCATTTATTGTTTTTATCACGGCAGGTTATCCGAGTTTACCTGATACCGCTAAGTTGGTTATCGAGCTTGAAAAAAAAGGTGTGGATATAATTGAATTAGGGGTACCCTTCTCTGATCCTCTGGCGGATGGTGCGGTAATTCAGGAGGCTTCCGGATATGCGCTTAAGCAAGGGGTAAACCTGAATAAAATTTTAGATTTAGTGAAGCAATTACGCAAACAGGTCAGCCTGCCGATATGCTTGATGACTTATTACAACCCAATTTTTTGTTTCAATGATAAATTTTTTGTGGATAAAGCTGTAGCGGCTGGAGTGGATGGAGTGATTATTCCAGATTTACCGCCTGAAGAGGCAGAAGACTTTATTTATTATGCCAATAAAAAAGGGTTAGCTAATATTTGTTTTGTTGCTCCGACTAGTTCTAACGTGCGGATTAAAGAAATAGCTAGAGTTACTAGAGGTTTTATTTATTATGTTTCTTTGACCGGAGTAACTGGTAGTCGTAAGAGTTTAGCGGTGGATTTAAAAACCAAGTTGGTTGCGATTAAGAAATTAACCACTAAGCCGGTTTGTGTGGGATTTGGCATTTCTAATCCTCAACAAGTTAGACAAGTATATAAGATTGCTGATGGAGTAATTGTGGGTAGTGCAATTGTGGCTAAGATTAAAGAAAATATGGGTAAACGTAATTTAGTACAAAGAGTAGGCAGCTTTGTAGGAAGGTTAAATGTATAGAAGGCAAAAGCTAAATAATGGCTTAAGAATAATTACTAAGCGTTCTAGCAGCGTGCAATCTGTATCTTTGGGGATCTGGATTAATATCGGCAGTCGTTATGAGGCGCCTGAACAGAAAGGTATTTCGCATTTCTTGGAGCATTTACTTTTTAAGGGTAGTAAAAAATACTCCTGCCGCTTGATCAAAGAATCAATTGAAGGGGTAGGTGGCTCCTTAAATGGTTTTACTTCTGAGGAGCATACCTGTTATCTGGTTAAGATTCCTCACCGTTATTTGGTTGGTGCTTTGGATATTTTATCTGACATGGCGATTAATCCTTGTTTAAAGCCGGTGGATATTGAAAAAGAGAAGACCGTGGTTTTGGAAGAATTAAAAATGTAT